>NZ_JAEAGP010000001.1:2430000-2440000 GCF_015999305.1 Erythrobacter sp. YJ-T3-07
GCAGGCGACGGACGGGTCAATCGCGATCATGCAACGCTTCGTACAGGTCGACGATTTCCGTAACGACAGACAGCGCGAGCGACTGCGGGGTCTTGCACGCAGGCACCGCGCCCACCGGGCTGCGCAGGCGCGCGATCTCGGCCTCGTCCACGCCCCGCCGCATAAGCTCGGCCAGGCGGATGAGCCGGGCATTCTCGCCGCCTTGCGCACCGATGTAGAACGCGTCGCTGGCGAGCGCCTCCTCGATCAGCGGGGCTTCCCAATCATGGTCGTGGAACAGCAGGAGCACCGCTGTCCATCGATCGCCAGGCGGGAGCGTGCTCGCCCGGCCAAGCGACAGATCGCTCTTGCAGAGAATCTGCGTCTCGATACCTGCAGCGCCTGCGATCCGGTCCACCGCTTCCAGTTCAGGCCCTTCGCCGAAAACGCGCAGGCGCAGCGGTGGGAGGTAGTGCCTTCGGAGCATTGCCGGGCAACTCGGCAAAGGGAGGTGCGTCGCTCGCCTTCCGGTGATGTCATCCAGCACCCGGCGTATCGCATTTCGATCCGGTGCGGGGTCGAGCAGGATGTCGACCCCGCCGCCGCAGGGAAGTCGGAAATCGATCTTGCCCGAACCCTTGCCGTAGCGAACGATGTGCGGCCCTTCGCAAGAGGCCAAGTTGCTCGCCAGCTGGCGCTCAAGGCAGCCGTCAGAGAGGGAACCAACAGTGCCGCCGGAAGGCAGAACCGCCAGTTGAGCTCCGAGACGGCGGGAGAACGCGCCCTCGATCCCGACGATCGTACACAGCCCCACCCCCTCCCCGCACGCGGCGGCGATCGCGGCATGGTCCGCATCCAGTCCGGTCGTGCGACGCGAAGCCGCATTGGTCTGTGTCACTGGCACCTGCACGTCAGTCCGGCATGGCGGCGAGAACCCGGTCCGGGGTCATCGGGAATTCGAAAACCCGCGCGCCACATGCATTGTATATCGCGTTGGCGATCGCGCCCGCGCCGCCGCACATGCCGAGTTCGCCGATGCCCTTCGCCTGGATCGGGCTCGCCGCGCCGTCGCGTTCCTCCACGAACAGCACGTCGAGATCGGGCACATCGCGATTCACCGGCACGTGGTACTCGGCGAGGTCGCAGTTCGCGAGGTGACCGTCCACGGGATCGAAAAGCATCGCCTCGGTCAGCGCAGCGCCGATGCTCCAGGTCATCCCGCCGAGGCACTGCGAACGAGCCGTCTTGGTGTTGAGCACCCGCCCGAAGCCGAACGCGCCCGTTATGTGCTGCACGCGGGTCTCTCCGGTGAAGCGGTTGACGCGCACGCGGGCGAAGAATGCGCCGAACCCGGCGGCAGTGAAATCGTCCGCGATATCGCCCGGCTCGTAATGGCCTTCCTCGGCCAGATTCTTACCGTCGAGCAGATCAACCAGCGAAGCGCCGCCGACCACGGCGCCGTCCTTCAGTTCCAGGTTCTTCTCGGAAACATTCGCCCGCTTCGCCAGCGTCTCGCGCAGCGCGAGGCACGCGAGATATGCTGCTGAGCAGATCGAGGCCGCGCCCCAGCTTCCGCCCGAGCCCGGTCCGCGTGGGTGGCGGGTATCGCCCAGCTCGACCAGCACCTTATCGACCGGCAGGCCTAACATCTCGCCCACGGTCTGCGCCAGGATCGTGTAGGTGCCGGTGCCGATATCGGTCATATCGGTCTCGACCAGAGCGGTGCCATCGGCGTTCAGCGTCACGCGTGCCTTGGCCTCGCCGACATTGTGGACGCGCGCCGCACTCGCCATGCCCGTGCCGATCCACCACTCGCCATCGCGCGTGTGGCGCGGGCTTCGCGGGCTGCTGTCCCAGCCGAACGCCTCGGCCCCCTGCTTGAGGCATGCGGCGAGCTTGTGGGAGGAGAAGGGAGTGCCGTTGGCCGGGTGCCTGTCCGGAATGTTCCGCAATCGCAGCTCGACCGGATCGACTCCGCACTTCTCCGCCAGCACGTCCATCGCGCATTCGAGCGCGGGCATCCCCACGGCTTCCCCCGGCGCGCGGACCGAGCCCGCGGTCATCCGGTGGATCCGCGCAACCTCCATGCTCAGCTCGCGGTTTTCGCCTGCGTAGAGGAAGTGGCTCGATTGCAGCACGGGCTCGGCAAAGCTCTCGCCCGGCAGGTTGGAGACGCGTGCCTCATGGCCGAAACCGATCAGCTTCCCGTCTTCGCCCGCCGCCAGCCGAAACCGTTGCCGCGTTTCGGAGCGGCGCATGATGCACTGGAGCACCTGCTGGCGCAGCATCGCCACGCGCACCGGGCGTTCCAGCGTCATCGCCGCCACACTCGCTGCAACCGTCTCTTCGCTGACGCCCAGCTTGGAGCCGAAGCCCCCGCCGACATAGCGCGAAACCAGCCGCACCTTGTCCTCGTCCAGCCCCAGCGAATCCGCCAGTTCGGAGATGTTGTAGTTGAGCATCTGCAGCGAAGCATAGACCGTCAGCGTGTCGCCATCCCACTGGGCGATCGCCGCATGGGGTTCCATCGCGGCGGAGGAATGACCCTCGGTGGTGTAGGTCACGTCGACGCTGAACGGCGCTTCCTTCATCGCGTGGGCAAGATCGCCCTGCGAGGTCGCACCATCCTGCGGCTCGGCCTCGACCGCTGCGGGATCGAACGCGACGTCGTCCTCCGCGCGGTAGCTGACCTTGAGGTGCTTGGACGCATCGCGCGCCTGCTCGAAGGTTTCGGCGACCACCAGTGCAATCGGCTGGCCGAAATAGCCGACCTCACGCGCCGGCTGAGCGGGAGCCTCCCCGGCGGTGCCTTGCGCGGCCCGGGCGGTCAGGGACGGATCGTCGATCACCGCCACCACCCCGGGCATCGAGAGCACCGAATCCGCGTCGATTGCCGTCACCTCGCCCTTGGAGATCGTCGCCGTCACCAGGATGCCTTCGAGGCAATCGTCCAGCTGGTATTCCGCGGCGTAGGGCGCGGTCCCGGTGACCTTGAGCAACCCATCGATCCGCGAGGCGTCGGTGCCGAGCACGCCCTGTCGCATGCCATCTAGCCGATTGGCGTTATCCGGTTCGTCCTGCTTGAGATAGGCGCTCACAGCTCTGCTCCCGTCGCTTCGGCGAGCGCGGCGGCGAGTGTACGCCGGGCTAGCGGTATCTTGAAATCGTTCTCGCCATAGCCGCGCGCATCGCGCAGCAGCACATCGGCCGCCGTGTCGAACAGGGCGGCATCGGGCTTCTGTCCCACCAGCACTTCGCTCACTTCCGGATCGTACCACGGCTTGTGCGCGAGCCCGCCGAAGGCGAGGTCAGCGCGGGTGATCGTGTCGCCATCCATCTCGACGATCGCCGCGATGGAGCACAGGGCGAAGGCATAGGACGAACGCTCGCGAACCTTGCGGTAGATCTGCGTGCCTTCGACCGGAGCGGGCAAGCTTACCCCGGTGATCAGTTCGCCCGGTTCCAGCACGTTGTCCTTCCAGGGCGTGTCGCCCGGCAGGCGATGGAAGTCGCGCACCGGGACTGTGCGGGCCTTGCCGTCGGCGCTCGCAATGTGAACCGTCGCATCGAGCGCGCTCAATGCCACCGCCATGTCACCCGGATAGGTCGCAATGCACTGGTCGCTGGTGCCGAGCACTGCATGCAGCCGCGCGATACCGTCGATCGCGCCGCAGCCCGATCCCGGATCGCGCTTGTTGCAGGGTTGGTCGATATTGGTGAAGTAATAGCAGCGGGTCCGCTGGCAAAGGTTGCCGCCGGTGGTCGCGCGGTTGCGCAGCTGCTGGGTCGCCCCGGCCAGAATGGCGCGGGCGAGCACCGGGTAGTCGGCCCGCACACGCGGATGGACCGCCGTATCGGTGTTGGTCGCCAGCGCACCGATCCACAGCCCGCCGTTATCTCTGTCCTCGATTTCCGCATGGCCGACGCGGTTGACGTCGACCAGCGTCTGCGGGGTTTCGACCTGCAGCTTCATCAGGTCGAGCAGGTTGGTACCGCCGGCAATCGCCGTGGCGTTCTCTGCCGCAACCAACTGGCCCGCATGGTCCATGCCCTCGGCGCGCTGATAATCGAACGGTCTCATGCGGCCTCTCCCGCGACATCACGGATCGCATCGACGATGTTGGCGTAGGCGCCGCAGCGACAGATATTGCCGCTCATCCGCTCGCGGATTTCCTCTGCCGAGACCTCCATCGGCCCGTCTAGGCTGTCGCTCGCATCGCTCGGCCATCCGGCAGCGATCTCGTCCAGCATCGCGGTGGCCGAGCATATCTGGCCGGGCGTGCAATAACCACACTGGTAGGCATCGCGCTCAACGAAGGCGCGCTGCAATGCCGAGGGGTTCTGGGCCGTGCCCAACCCTTCGATCGTGGTCACCTCGTCGCCATCGTGCATCACCGCCAGCGTCAGGCAGGAATTGATGCGCACGCCGTTGACCAGCACGGTGCAGGCCCCGCACTGCCCATGATCGCAGCCTTTCTTGGTGCCGGTCAGGCCCAGATGATGGCGCAGCATGTCGAGCAGGCTGACCCGCGGATCGTCCGGCAGCGCATGGGGCTGTCCATTGATGCTTACCGTATTTTCGGAACTCATGGACGCACTCCCTGCTTGCTGACACCCGGTCGTCCTACGGGTGGGAGAACCACCCGTTCCGATATCAACCTAGGATAGCCTCGGCACTCCGATGGCATGCTCGCAACCAATCGCGGTTCTCGCTCGTTCGGCATGCAGACAAGGAGGTTGCATGGCCGCACGCGCATATTGGCAGGGACAGATCAGGCTGGCGCTGGTGTCGATCCCGGTGGAGATCTACTCCGCCTCGCAAAGCGGGGCGAAGATCAGCTTTCGCCAGATCCACGAACCTTCGGGCAAGCGCATCTCGTACGAAAAGGTGGTCGAAGGCGTCGGTCCGGTCGATCGCGACGACATCATCCGTGGCTACGAGCTGTCCAAGAACAACTACGTCCTGCTGGAGGACGAGGAGATCGAGGCGGTCAAGATCGAGAGCAAGAAGACGCTCGAGCTGGTCCAGTTCGTCGACCAGTCGGAGATCGACCCGCTCTACTTCGAAAAGCCCTATTACGTCGTCCCCAAGGACGATCTGGCCGAGGAAGCCTTCATCGTGCTGCGCGAGGCGCTGCGAAAGGCGAAGAAGACCGCGCTGGGCCAGCTGTCGGTGCGCGGGCAGGAAAAGCTGGTCGCGATCAAGCCGTGCGGCAAAGGCATGCTGCTGGAGACGCTGCGCTACGCCGACGAGGTGCGCGAGGGGCAGAAGTTCTTCGGGAGCATTGGCGACGACAAGCCCGAAGAGGAACTGCTCGACCTCGCCAGCACGCTGATCGAGAAGAAGTCTGCGCCCTTCGACGCGAGCGAATTCGAAGATCGCTACGCCGAGGCGCTGCACAAGCTGATCGAGAAGAAGGCGAAGGCCAAAGGCAACAAGAAGATCATCGAGGATGTCGAGGAGCCTTCTGGCGACGGCGGCAACGTGATCGATCTGATGGCCGCGCTCAAGAAGTCGGTCGACGGCGACAAGCCTGCCAAATCCTCCACAAAGAAGAAAAAGAGCGCCTAGGCGATGGCGAAAAAGGACGATCCCCTCGCCGAATATAACGCGAAGCGCGATTTCACCCGCACGAAGGAGCCTGCGGGCAAGGCGGGCAAGAGCGGCAAGGACCGCATCTTCATGGTCCAGAAGCACGACGCGACGCGGCTGCACTGGGACCTGCGGCTGGAAGCCGATGGCGTCCTGAAAAGCTGGGCGGTGACCAAAGGCCCCTCCCCCGACCCGGACATTAAACGGCTCGCGGTGCGGACCGAGGATCACCCGATGGACTATGCGACGTTCGAGGGCACCATCCCGGCGGACGAATATGGCGGCGGCACGGTGATGCTGTGGGACCGCGGTACCTGGCACCCGATCGAAGGCAAGAGCGCCGACGATATCGAGGAAGGCCACCTGCACTTCGTGCTCGATGGGGAGCGGATGAAGGGCGAATGGCTGCTGATCCGGATGAAGCCGCGCAAGGGCGAGAAGCGCGAAAACTGGCTCCTGCGCAAGCTGGACGACGAATACACGCAGGAAGGGGATGCGCTGGTGGAAAACGCGCTGACCAGCGTCGATACCGGGCGCTCGATGGCGGAAATCGCCGCAGGGCGCGAACCGGAAAAAGCAACCGGCGAAGACGAGGCAGTCGAACCGCTCGCCGAGATGAAGCACGCACGGCGCAGCAAGAGGGCAGGCAAGCCGCCCAAATTCGCCAAACCCCAGCTCGCTACGCTGGTCGACGAAGTGCCCACCGGCAACGGCTGGATGCACGAGATCAAGTTCGACGGCTATCGCGCGCTGATCGCAGTCTCCGGCAAAGACGTAACCGTGTGGACCCGCAACCAGAAGGACTGGACCGACAAGTTCGGCCCGCTGGTAGACGCGATCGCCGCTCTCGACCTGCCCCCTGCCCTGATCGACGGCGAGATCGTGGCGCTGGACAAGGACGGCAATCCGGATTTCTCGACCCTGCAATCCGTCCTCAAGCGCGGGCATGGCTCGCAAGGTCCGAAGGATAAGCTCGCTTTCTTCGCCTTCGATGTGCTCGAAGTGGATGGCGAAGATCTGACCGGCCATTCCAATATCGAGCGCAAGGAACGCCTCGAAGCCCTGCTGCGCAATGCAGGCCCGCCGATTAATGTCGCAGACCATATCATCGGCGCAGGCGAGAACCTCTATGCCCAGATGTGCGATGCCGGGCAGGAAGGGATCATCGCCAAGCGGATCGACGCACCCTACCGCCACAGCCGCACGAAGAGCTGGGTCAAGGTGAAGTGCATCCAGCGGCAGGAATTCATCGTCGTCGGGTGGTCCGAAAGCTCGGCCAAGGCGCGGCCGTTCGCCTCTCTTCTGCTCGCCACGAAAGATGGTGAAGACCTGATCTATCGCGGCAAGGTCGGCACCGGGTTCGACGGCGACGATCTCGACCGCCTCGGCAGCAAGTTGACGCGGCTGGAGCGCAAAACCCCGCCGCTCGACGTGCCGAAGGCCGACGCACGCAAGGCGCATTGGGTCACGCCCAATCTGGTCGCCGAAATCGCCTATGCCGAGCTGACCGCGGAGGGTCGGGTCCGCCACGCCAGCTTCCTCGGGTTGCGGCAGGACAAGGAGGCGGAAGATGTCGGCGACGAACGCAAGAATACCGCGCCCTCCCCGACCGCCAGCGTGGAGATATCGAGCCGCGACCGGGTGATCTTCCCCGACAGCGGAGAGACCAAGGGCGACCTCGCCGATTACTACGAGGCCATCGCTCCGCTGATGCTCCCTTTCGCTGCCGAACGCCCTCTCAGCCTTGTGCGCTGCCCTCAGGGGCGCGCGAAGAAGTGCTTTTTCCAGAAGCACGGTAATGGCGGGTTCGGCGACGGCGTCAAAGCGGTCCCGATCAAGGAGAAGGACGGCGGCAGCGAGGACTATATCTTCGTCACCGACGCGCGCGGCCTGCTCCAGTGCGTCCAGATGGGCACGATCGAATTCCACGGCTGGGGCGCGCGGACGGACGCTGTCGAGAGGCCCGACCGGATGGTGTTCGATCTCGATCCCGACGAGGGGCTCGATTTCGCGGATGTGCGCGATGCGGCAATGGATCTCAGGAAACACCTCGCGGATATCGGCCTCACCAGCTTCCCGATGGTGACTGGCGGCAAGGGTGTCCATGTGGTTGTGCCGTTGACCCCGGGCCATTCGTGGGATGCGCACAAGAGCTTCGCGGAGCGTTTTGCGCGGGCCCTCGAACAGGCCGAGCCAGACCGCTTCACCGCGACCATGAGCAAGGCGAAGCGCAAGGGCCGCATCTTCATCGACTGGCTGCGCAACCAGCGGGGGAGCACGGCGGTGATGCCCTACTCGGCGCGCGCACGCGAGGGCGCACCGGTCGCCGCGCCGGTGGCGTGGAACGAGCTGAAGGATCTGGACAACGCACGCGGTTTCACCATTGGCGATGCCAAACGATTGCACGACCGCGCACAGTCCAAATCACTCTCAGGGTGGGGTTTTGCCGAACAGCGGCTACCCGACGTGTGATGCACGGCCGGCGCGGGGTTGTATATCCGATGGGCTTGAAGCAGCCGCCGCTGGATGCGCAGGCGGTCAGCCCTCGACAGCCAGTCAGGCTACTTGGCAGGGTTCATTCGTTAGATTGAGGCGCGGGGCCGCCGGACCAGCCATTGATCTGGTGGACTCTGCGACCGCAGCGCCCGCTCGGGGTTTTGGTGTGGAGCCACGGGTCTCGGTTACGGTGAGTGGTGGTGGTTGCGGGAGTTGGATTTGAACCAACGACCTTCAGGTTATGAGCCTGACGAGCTACCGGACTGCTCCATCCCGCGTCACCAATGTGCCGGCTTTGATGGCCGGCGGCTGCTGTGGCAGCCATTGCCTTGCCTTTCCCTTGCGTGGGTCGGGTTTGGCGTTGGCGTCAGAGACGCCAAAAGGGCCGCCCTTGATGGGTCAGCCCTTCGACAAGTGAATGGGTTATTTCCGCTGCCCGCAAGCTGCAATGCCTCGCGGCGACCTACTCTTCCAGTGCTTTTGCACTAGTACCATCGGCGCTGCCTGGTTTCACGGCCGAGTTCGAGATGGGATCGGGTGGGTCACAGGCGCTATGACCACGAAGCAATGAAGCTTGCGTGCGGCGGTTTATAATCGATGTGTTGGTATTCGAGGCGTCTATCTGGCTTCGAGCATTCTTTCCGGTCAACGAAGCCTGCAAGCAGGACTGTCATTGATGGTGCGAACTCTCAAGCATGATCAGAACTATTAGGACCGGTTAGCTCCACACATTACTGCGCTTCCACACCCGGCCTATCAACGTCGTGGTCTACGACGGTTCGAAGATACCTAATCTCAAGGGAGGCTTCCCGCTTAGATGCTTTCAGCGGTTATCCCGTCCGTGCATAGCTACCCTGCGGCACCCTTGGCAGGATGACAGGTACACCAGAGGCACGTTCACCCCGGTCCTCTCGTACTAGGGGCAACTCCTTTCAAGTATCGACGCCCACGGCAGATAGGGACCAAACTGTCTCGCGACGTTCTGAACCCAGCTCACGTACCACTTTAATTGGCGAACAGCCAAACCCTTGGGACCTGCTCCAGCCCCAGGATGTGATGAGCCGACATCGAGGTGCCAAACGATTCCGTCGATATGAGCTCTTGGGAATCATCAGCCTGTTATCCCCGGCGTACCTTTTATCCGTTGAGCGATGGCCCTTCCACGAGGGACCACCGGATCACTATGACCGACTTTCGTCTCTGCTCGACTCGTCAGTCTCGCAGTCAGGCAGGCTTATGCCATTGCACTCTCGCAGACGGTTTCCAACCGTCCTGAGCCTACCATCGCGCGCCTCCGTTACTCTTTAGGAGGCGACCGCCCCAGTCAAACTACCCGTCACAGAGGGTCCCTACACCGGCTAACGGTGCGAGGTTAGACATCAGAAAACAGCAGGGTGGTATTTCACCTATGGCTCCACGACAGCTGGCGCCGTCGCTTCAAAGCCTCCCACCTATGCTACACAACTCTTTCCTAATGCCACTCTGAAACTGCAGTAAAGGTGCACGGGGTCTTTCCGTCTAACCGCGGGTACTCCGCATCTTCACGGAGAATTCAATTTCGCTGAGCATATCCTGGAGACAGTGGGGAAGTCGTTACGCCATTCGTGCAGGTCGGAACTTACCCGACAAGGAATTTCGCTACCTTAGGACCGTTATAGTTACGGCCGCCGTTTACTGGGGCTTCAATTCGGAGCTTGCACTCCTCCTCTTAACCTTCCAGCACCGGGCAGGCGTCAGACCCTATACGTCGTCTTGAAGCCGACTTAGCAGAGTCCTGTGTTTTTGCTAAACAGTCGCTACCCCCTGGCCTGTGCCCCCCACTACTGCTTGCGCAATAATGGGGCCTCCTTCTTCCGAAGGTACGGAGGCAATTTGCCGAGTTCCTTCAGGATACTTCTCTCAAGCGCCTTGGTATACTCTACCTGACCACCT
>NZ_JAEAGP010000003.1 GCF_015999305.1 Erythrobacter sp. YJ-T3-07
CCTCTTTTAGTTTATATCTTTTTGTATTAATTTAACTGAAATAGTTACTCAAAACTTTGCAAAAAGTCCATTATATCATTTTTTGGAAGACGTATTTATACTTACTAAAGCATTATTTATTCGTTATGGTTATAATATTATATAATTATACTTTATTCTAAGTAATATAATTATTTAGAATAATTCTCATTAGCTCAAGGGTAGAGTAGGATACTTCTAATATCCTGATTTTAGTTCGAATCTAAAATGAGAATCTTTATACTTTAGATCTGAAAAATAAATAAAGGTTATTTTGAAATAAATTTAGCCTATATTAAGTCTATATTTTATAGCGATGATACATGATAGATATTATCTATTCTGTATTATTCCTAAAAATTATAACAAAATATTCTAAAAATAAGAGAATTCTTCTCTTGATTTAAATTAGGATATTTGGTACATAAATTCTATTATTTACTATTAAATATATTTGTAGGAAAAAATACTTTATTTCGCCGTTAAATTACAATGATGTACAGCATACATAATAGAGAATAAATCTAACTAACTCTAATTAAAAAAATAATATAAAATAAAATAAAATAAAAAAAAATGAGAATATTGAAAAGTCATCCTTTATTAAAATTAATTAATAATTATCTTATTGACTCGTCAGAACCTAGTAACATTAGTTATTTATGAAATTTCGGATCTTTATTGGCCATTTGCTTAGTAATACAAATAATTACAGGTGTAACATTAGCTATGCATTATAGTCCTAACGTATTAGAAGCGTTTAATTCTATAGAACACATTATGAGAGATGTAAATAATGGATGATT
>NZ_JAEAGP010000004.1 GCF_015999305.1 Erythrobacter sp. YJ-T3-07
CCGAGGACGATTACATCTTCATCAATGGAGCCTTGATCTACGTGATTGAACTCGCTTCATGATGCCCCGAAATGGTTTACGACAAGCGTTTTGATATTGCGTTTCTCTGTCCATTAATGTCTTCTTGCATCAACATGATGGTTTGATGTCATAACAATCCTGTTGGGCTGTTTACTACATAGGTACATTGTATTACCAACATGTATGGTATGATGATGCAGAGTAACAAGGCATGATTTGTGCATTATATCGTATCGAAACAGGCTTAGCAGGTAAACAGAATACGCAAAGTATATGTGTCTTTCAAATATTCTCATTTGCAGCTCAATGTTGAGCCTGAGTTATGCTACCTAGATATATTTCCTTTGCCGCAGTCTGGTACTAGCGGGTATAAGATTTGTTACAAAATATCAAATGCAAACTCCAGTCCGCCAATGCGCTATAGTGGGATATCGATCCGGAAAAAGAAGAAGGGACAGAAAAAAAAAAAGAGGTGCCGAGTAGAGAGTTCCATATCTTCCCGATGAGTGTGATCAGGTAATGCCGATGCAGACAAGAGATAACAAAAGAAACAATGCTGACTATAAACGCCAATGTCGTCCATCCCATGTGAGTTTATGCAATCCCTCCAAAACCGAATGTTCATGCCCGAAGCCGAAATCGCCGAAAAAAAGAATAATTCCAATGCTTTTGATTAAAACCCCCTCCGCAAATTCGCAAGCGATGCGCTCCCCATGTCTGAAAGGACCAACTTGCAT
>NZ_JAEAGP010000005.1 GCF_015999305.1 Erythrobacter sp. YJ-T3-07
GCGTCCTCAAAGGTGCGCAGGCCGTGGTCGATGCGCTGCGCGCCCAGCAGGTCCAGGGACTGCACCACATAGTCGGCGGGGCCCTCCTCGCCGGCGTGCATCGTCCTCCTGACCCCGGCGGCCTTGGCGGCGTCGTACAGCTCCGTCCACATCTTGGGCGGGAACGGCTTCTCCGACGAGTCCATGCCGATGGCCAGGAGCGAGCCGTCCTGGAAGTAACCACCGCTCTTTGCGTGGTCGAACGTCTCCAGAGCGCGTTGCAAGGGGAGATGCTTGACCATACACATGATCAGCTCCGTCGTCATTCCAAAGTCCTTCTCTTCCTGCTTCTGTGCTGCCTTGAGACCGGACACAACAGTTTCGAAAGCAACGCCCCGCCTTGTGTGCTCCTGTGCATCGAAAAACACCTCGGCATGCCGCACGTTCTGCGAGGCGGCCTTCTTGAAGTAGGCGTAGGCGAGTTTCTCAAAATCTCTGGCGTCGATCAGTGCCGACATAGCGATGTAGTAGTAGCCCAGGAAGTCATCCAAGTTTGCGAAAGTCTGGTATCTAGCCTTGAGGCTATCGATGGATGCGAATGCGGCATCTTTGTCTGCTGGTAGCGTTATGTTGTTCTTGGCTGCCAACTCGAAGAGTAGTTCGGGTTCAAATGTACCCTCGATATGCAGATGGTGCTCGCATTTGGGCAGAGCGGCCAAGAAGTCATGCATAGGTGTCTTACACATTGTGTCTATATGATATGTTCAGAGACTTGCAG
>NZ_JAEAGP010000006.1 GCF_015999305.1 Erythrobacter sp. YJ-T3-07
ACCATGAGAGGTTTCTTTCGTCTTCTCCCGAGCCCACAGATCCTCTGCCCAGGCCACCACAATCCTCCTCGGGCAGGAGGTTATCGCAGTTGGAGTCGCCAGGTGGTATCTCGGGAAATGACCTGATATCTCATTCGGATTTCTCCGATTGTGAGGCTCCACGGATAGGCGCATCTATGGAGAACCTAGCAGTACGATCACTGTCCCATTCGGCGGGCCAGCTCCGACCTATGCTAGGGGGTAGAAATATCAGTCAGCTCAGCGGGCTCAATATCGAAAACGATCCTGACAGAGTTGTTTGGCAGGGTTGGCTACAGCTTCTGAAGCACAAACGGGGCGTCAGACAGTGGAAGAACTGCTGGGCTGTGCTTCGACCGAGGAATTTAATTCTCTACAAGGACGAGTCGGAATATACAGCTGCTTTCATCATGCCGCTTTCGACGGTCGTCAATGTGGTGGACATTGATCCACTGAGCAAAGCGAGACTACATTGCATGCAGATCATCACAGACGAAAAGAGCTACCGGTTTTGCGCTCATGATGAAGAGGGGCTGGTGCAATGCCTAGGCGCTTTCAAGAGTCTGCTCTCGAAAAGGAGAGAATTGGAAGTCAGGCAGAACGCGACAGTCACCCCCAACATGGCGGCAACATGACCATTCAAATTAGGTTTTGCTGCTGCTGAATCGTTTTTGCGAACCATGATACCCCGGAGTTTGAGTTTATGGAAGCACCTCGTGGAAGGTTACACACG
>NZ_JAEAGP010000007.1 GCF_015999305.1 Erythrobacter sp. YJ-T3-07
GAATATTGACCGGCTTCCCTTTCGCCATACGGCGCACAAGTGCGCACTTTAAAACGGAACTTCCCTATGGCTTAGGATCGGCTAACCCACGTCCAACCGCTGTTCACATGGAACCTTTCCCCACTTCGGTCCTTCAAGTTCTCATTGAAGTATTTGCTACTACCACCAAGATCTGCACTAGAGGCCGTTCTACCCGGGCTCACGCCCTAGGCTTCGTCACTGACCTCCACGGCCGCCTACTCCTCAGGGCATCGTTTCTACCCTGAGGGCGAGGTATGGGTGGGACGCTTGAGCGCCATCCATTTTCAGGGCTAGTACATTCGGCAGGTGAGTTGTTACACAGTCCTTAGCGGATTCCGACTTCCATGGCCACCGTCCTGCTGTCAAGATGTACTAACACCTTTTGTGGTGTCTGATGAGCGTCCACTCCGGCACCTTAACCCCGCGTTCGGTTCATCCCGCATCGCCAGTTCTGCTTACCAAAAATGGCCCACTAGTGTTGGTACATTCGAATGCTCACGTTCAACTAAGTAACAAGAGCTTCTTACATATTTAAAGTTTGAGAATGGATGAAGGCAATATATAGCCCCCGAGTCCCTAATCATTCGCTTTACCTCATAAAACTGAAGACAACACTGCTATCCTGAGGGAAACTTCGGCGGTAACCAGCTACTAGATGGTTCGATTAGTCTTTCGCCCCCATGCGCAGATTTGACGATCGATTTGCACGTCAGAACCGCTGCGAGCC
>NZ_JAEAGP010000008.1 GCF_015999305.1 Erythrobacter sp. YJ-T3-07
CTGCTTGGACTGTGAGGTGTACAGATTCTTGGGTAAGTCCACAAAAAGGTGGCTTGGTTTAGGACGCGCTATTGATATTCCACAAAAGACATTTTCAGGTCAAAAGCAAGAGATTTCAACGAACGCCTCACCGACTTCTATGACGATCTCGAATGCCAGCATCATCTAGTGCAGAAAGACATCCACTCAAGGGCGAGAATCCCAGCACTGACACCCGAAGGTTTCGCGCAATATCTCACGATTTGCATCCTCGCATATCCCGATGAGGAGTTTTGTCGCTTGGAGAAGATTGTGGAGGAAGTCCCTCTCGTCGCCGACACTGCCCTCCCGGGTGGCCAACCGGCGAAGTTACCGAGGGCGATGGCTAGGTTATGCTTGCCGGCTAAACACGATCCCAAGTGCCGCAAATTGCTCGATGGTGCCATGGACGACCTCATGTGTGATATAGGTTTACTTAAACCAATATTGCGGCGAAGTCATGAAGAAAGAGCCAGCCCTGCTAGCTGTACTGGTATACCCCCAAGAAGCTGGCCGCCCGAGCCACGCAGCGAGCAACCTTCAGAACAGTATGAGACCAGAAGCAACAGAAGACGGTTTACTCCTGGCATTTTGCAAACCATTGGGGATGATATCATGGTGGAAAGCTATGACGAGTCACATATGAAGCCGTTGGGAAGCCAGACTGACAATAATCATCAGCGTTCGGG
>NZ_JAEAGP010000009.1 GCF_015999305.1 Erythrobacter sp. YJ-T3-07
TTTCTCGCATAGCCCACCCATCGCTACACGGCGTCAACTATGCGGTTAGTGCGTCCCAGCTGGACACTATAGCCCCTTCCTGCATCCAGCCTTTTCCATCTGGTTGGTAAGTTTGTCGGCACAGACTGCTTTTTTCAGACACTAGCATCTGCAGATCGTGTCTAGCTGACATGCTAGTCACGACTTCATACAATGCAGAGGAACCCAATCGACACCCTCAACATCGGACGAACTGCTCGATACTGATACCACACGTGGTGATCGCCGCTAGGATGTCGCAGCTTTCAGGTCTATAATCGCTCCCGCCGCTGTCGGCAACTCTTAACCGCAGGACTCTCAGTGGTTAGGAGAAATAGAGGGAGGGGTTGAATGTATTTCCTGAGGTAGGCTCGTTCTGGGTATCTCTAATGGTAAACCTTACCTTCGTCTGTTGTTGTCGGCATACTACATGCTATATGCTCTGAGCTCTGGAAGGGGACCTGAAACAAGTTATAATAGTATATAGTGCCATTGTTGGAGCGGAATATACCCGGGACGGTGCGATGGCCATTGGGCCAAAGCCCTGCAGTAGATATCAGACAGGCAATCGTCTCGGAACGATTACCGTGCATAGCATCAAGTTGGAACCTATTCAACAATCCTGTTGGGTTGTATAAGTCTCCGAGAAATACCAGCCCAAG
>NZ_JAEAGP010000010.1 GCF_015999305.1 Erythrobacter sp. YJ-T3-07
TGTGCTCGCGGGTTTCGTGCATTGCAAGTGTTACGAAACGTACCAATCATCAGCGAACCACGGAGGAAACCTTTGGAGGCCGGCGACCTATCTTATCTTCAGCGAGCACCTGCATGAGCGTCAAGCCAATACATCATCCATGAGGAACCTGCAGTCTTTGTCTGTCTGACCCCAACACTACTCTGTCGAGGCCCACACCATTCCGTCATCGTGCACATGGTCGAAGCCAATCACTTGTTTCAATTGCATGGTCGCAAAGCTCTGAGAGCCATTGACTGACTTCGAAACGCACAGGGTCCAATTTATCGCAGGGACAACGACAGCTCGTCTCTTTGGCACGCGCCATGCTCACGCCATCCAACATTCTCGTGCTAGACGAGGCAAAAGCGGCCGTGGACGTCGAAACAGATGCCGCGTTGCAAAATACACTTCGGAGCCCGTTATTCGCTCATAGGACAATCATCACTGTCGCTCACCGCATCAACACCATTCTGGACTCTGATCGAGTGGTCGTGCTGGATAAAGGTGAAGTGGTTGAGTTCGACACACCCGGGGAGCTAATTAAGCAGAAGGGTGTGTTCTATGGACTGGTGAAGCAGGCAGGTCTCGACACAGAGTGATCTTCTACCAAGATACTGCTCAAGTTCATCGTAGTAGAAGGGAAACGAGGCCAGGTCA
>NZ_JAEAGP010000011.1 GCF_015999305.1 Erythrobacter sp. YJ-T3-07
AGACACTATAAACAGTAATCGCTCGTTAGAAGGCAGCAGGCAATCTCTTTTTCTCTTCCCCTTCTCAACTAATCCAAATTAGTCTACGGCGAGTCCTTGCACCATACTGACAAGATTACTTGGTTTTAAACAGCTTAGAGTCTGGCATTATGCTTGGCCTATCTAAGACCAGACTATTGACGCCAGCGGTAACTTTATCCCTCAATTAGCCTGACACATTTGGAGCAAGAGTCCTACAGTGGAAGCGGGGTATGGGTTGTTAAGAATGTGACCCCACGAATGTGGACGACTATTGTATAGTTCACAGCTGAACGACATGTCTCATAGGCACTGATCAGCAGCTAGCAAACGATAACCTTTACGCTACGGCCGAGTATAGATCATCCGCTATCAACAAAGAGCTGGTGAAGCGCTTACCGGTAGTTGCATGCTGCAGAACGCTATGCAGCTGAGAACTGCCACCACACTAGTCCGTTCACGATTGCAATGCTATGAGGCGCATGCATGCATACGCACGTTGAGCTCTAAATGGTCGTAAAACGGGCCGCCCCAGTGACTGTGCCCATCGCGATTAGGTATGGAACACACCTGAAAGAACTGGCATCGGCCGTGTCTTGGAGCCGTGCTGGAAGGCCTAGATCGGATTTGAG
>NZ_JAEAGP010000012.1 GCF_015999305.1 Erythrobacter sp. YJ-T3-07
ATTTCATCATAGATCATTGGTACCCCATCAGCAGCATCGTGTTCAGATGGGGACGCTTCATCGGGGATGACCGAACTCGGTCTCCAGTTCTCCTTTTTTTCCCCTTCCTTCCTCCCTCATTTTGCTTCTGCCTCTTCGTGCCCTGGACCGTCAGAAAGTTTGCGACGCGAGCTAAGAAGAAACGGTCGGGGGCCAAGGGTGCAAGAGCGTGCAGATTCCAGCCACTCGGGTCAGTCCCTTGGGGATGCGCAAGCCCAACGCTCAGATGAAACTTGCGCCAGCCTCAAATGACGAACGAGTTTTTGGGCACATTTTTCTTCTAGAAGCCCTGGCAGCTGGGTAGTGCAAGGTACCAGACTCCATTTATCTCATCTATCCAGTCAACCCCACCTGCGAATATCAACCAATGCTGAGCCTGTTTCGGCCTGCTGGGTTGACCCATGGTCATGTCATAGCTCCATTTGAGGACTCGAGGTAACGAGAGGAGCTGAAGTGGTCTTGCTTGTTCGCTTCCTGGTGTGGTGACGATATGGCTCACGAAGTCCGGCCCGAGGACTAGCAGCATGGCTGGCGTGGCCGTCAAATTTGCAGCCAGCATTCAGCCCGGCGGCAGTTAACCATGTAATTGAAG
>NZ_JAEAGP010000013.1 GCF_015999305.1 Erythrobacter sp. YJ-T3-07
GAAAGAAAAGTTTTAGTCACCAAAACCGGCCCAACCCACGTACCGAAACACGCTATCCTGAAAACGTGGAGGGTGGTCCTGGGCCTGGGCCGTCACCTACCCGCCTATCTCCTCGGGGGCGGTAGCTGCGCTAACACTAACTACACCGTTGGGCTGTCCTTAAAAGAAGCATCACAACGATATATGGTTTGCTCCGTGGTTGCTCGTTTTGACGGAGAAAGCTGGGTTTCTACCTCGAGGTTCGGTAGGTGGTTGCGGCGAGGGGTGTCACGTGAGAGGTACAGGGTAGCTCGCTTCAGGGTAGCTCGCTCCGGGGTAGCTCGCTCCGGGGTAGCTCGGGCCACTCCAATGCGTGAACCATACCTGCATATCATGGATGTTGGGCGCTTGCCTGGTCCCGGCCAAGGTTGAGCCCGCGAGCACAAATATGGTACTGCCAGCTTCAGGGGGTCACCAACGCATATATCTCATTTTGCACTGGAGATATCATGCTGTATGGTAGTGCGATCGATAGGGTGCTAAGCGGTGGGTTTTGTGCGCTATGTCCTGTGGTCTCGCCAGTCGTGATCGCGGCGATATGGAGGTGGAGGCGTCGAAAGTCGGTACAGGGTAGGTCGTTACAG
>NZ_JAEAGP010000014.1 GCF_015999305.1 Erythrobacter sp. YJ-T3-07
ATGCCTTATCAGCCATTCTTTCAACCACGGGCAGTGAGCAGGTTCGGAGTGTCAAGCAGTTATGATGACTACAACAGTTATAGGACCACCTGTACTTTGAGCGTCGAGCAGTACGGATAGCTTTTATAATTGTCTTGCCCAAGATGGTGATAAGGTAAGTGGATCAATTCAGCCTGGTATTATGCGACGTTTCTGTATGATTATTCAAAAATATGAGTTCAACGTTGAGCTCGGGGGAGCTTGAGACCACAAACCGTTCTACCACGGTATATGCGACACTTTTTTTTCTTTTCTTTTTTTTTTTCTTTTTTTTTCTTTTTTTTTCTCCCTGCCGTGTTTTATAACGTAAATTTCCAGCCAGGGTGCTGGAAAGATCACCTTCTATACTGGACGCAAGCAAAACTACATGTCGAGTACATTCTAAAAGACATGTGAGCATGACTGACCACATGGTCACAAATAATACTACGGCTCCGACGTGTGACGTAGTTACACGAATCATGTCGAAAGAGTATCATGGTCGGGCCTTCTCATCTTGGCTTCGTGACTTTACATTAGTCTATTTAACTCATCCATGAGCATATTGTGGTCATGCCTTTTATGTAGCCCCAAGTCCTTGTGG
>NZ_JAEAGP010000015.1 GCF_015999305.1 Erythrobacter sp. YJ-T3-07
GAATGCTTTGCTGATACCCCCTTACTTGGAATCTACACTTGTCTTTGGCACTCTTGCCTGTCTTGACGCGTTCTTGTATACTTTCACCTTGCTTCCTCTCAGATTCTTCATTGCTATTTGGGTGCTTATGAAGTGGTGGGGCTACGTCTTCTGGAAAGAAGTCAAATGGCTTACAGGCTTTGTCTGGCAGGGTAGTTGGCGATTGTGGAAGAGGGGCCGGAAGAGTCGTGGACGGCCTTCCACAAGCAGGACAGAAAGTACCCAAACGACCGCTAGCGAGACGGAGTCCAGGAGCCAAAGCCGAGCGAGAGATCCAGGTTATGCCTCTGATGCTTCGTTGGATGCCTCTCGCTTGAACGGTAATGCCGGCTTCCATCCGCCAAAACATGCTATGCCAAGACACAAACCTGGAGCCTTCCGCCACAGGAGGACCAAGTCCATGCCATCGGACTTGACTCCATACCACAAAGCTGACTTGCTACAAGGCGCCGTCATCGTGTGTAGCTCTCTTGCGCTCATGACAGTCGATGCTAGTCGCATGTATCACTTCATTCGTGCCCAATCCGCCATGAAGTTATATGTCATCTTCAATTTGCTAGAAGTGGGTGATCGTCTACTGG
>NZ_JAEAGP010000016.1 GCF_015999305.1 Erythrobacter sp. YJ-T3-07
GGACTGGTTAGTAGTAGGCTTTATCAGCAAACCACGCATGCGGAGGGCGGTATATATGTATTAACACATTCACAGAATTTGTGCTTGCTGTGAACAACTTCCGAGAAACGGAGGTGGGAAGGCAATCTAGTACTGTGAAAACCCGTCCAATTTGTGGTTGTTATTATGTATTGTGCTTGGTAATGACCACAAACCCTTCATGCACAGAAAATGCACTTCCGTCCAGACAATCTAAAGCATGCAGGCACAATATCTCCCAATGCACGGGGGACTGCTAACTTATGCCCTGTAGACTAGGTAGTTGGCAATCACTCTCGGTGCATTTGGAGGTCTCAGCAACGCCGCCACGCGCTTTCAAGCAAAATTATAACCGAATGAAGTCTAGTATAGAGAGAGCCTGGAAGCCGTCCCCAGTGCATTCATTTTCGCAGCATTACCTACATTACGTCGTCCTTGATGTCCTCTCTCCGTAATTGTGACGCCAGAGTACATATGAGGATGGCTTTCTATCCTGGCAATCAACAAGTACTGGAACTACCCGATATATACTTGACCTCTACCCCGCACCATAAAATACGGGGCATTTTGGGGTCGATTCCTCCAACATTGAAGTCACTG
>NZ_JAEAGP010000017.1 GCF_015999305.1 Erythrobacter sp. YJ-T3-07
ATAACGATTTAAAACGTTAATATAATAAAAAATCGTAATTTAGTTATTATATTAACGTTTTAAATCGTTATAAATCGATAGTTTTTATATTTAAAAAAATAAAAATTTAAACGTAATAATTTTTAAACGATTTTAAAAAATACGAATATAAAATAACTTTTCGAAACTAAATTAATAATTTAATCGTAATAAAATAATTATATAATACGTTTAAATTAAAAATATATTTTTAAAAAACGAATATACGACTCGAATTATAAAAACTTTTTTTTTTAATAATTATTATTTTTACGTTTTAGTTTAATTTATATTATTAGTTTATAAAATAAAAATCGCGTTAATTTATTTGCTAATATATATAAACGAAATATTATAACCGTTTAATATATCTTATTTTTTTTCGCTAAAATAATATTTTTATAAATATTTAAATAAATATTAAAATATAAAAATAATTAATTTTATTTAAAAATAAAAAATATTTAAAACGTATTATAAAATAATAAAAAAGGTTTTTATATAAAAGATTATTTAATTAAATTAAACGAAAAATAATATTTAACCGTTCGATATTAGCGCGGTTTTAAATAATATTTAATATTTTTTAATAAAATTT
>NZ_JAEAGP010000018.1 GCF_015999305.1 Erythrobacter sp. YJ-T3-07
TCGCAAGGTTTCGTAGAAGCACCTACTAGTATGACTGACTTATGCCAACAGATGAAGCGACGCCGTACCAGTCTCTACAATATCGAGCCATGGCGACTAATAAAGTAAAGCTGCTGGTAAATCGCGATGGGACAAACCTGCAGTAGACACCAGCATAGTGGCCACACGACTACATCATGCGTACGCATATACCTTGCTGGTGGCCAGGACAAATGGTCGGCCTTGACCGTCTTAGATGACTGTCTGAAAATGTACAAGTTACAGTCCTGACAGTAAGTACATCCATTAGATAGGTGGGGTTAGCGGTGCACCCACCTGGACCAGACCTGCAGCAACGTCGATAGGTACCCCGACGTCGCTCGGTGGTGGGTCGCTCAACCAGCCAATGCTTCTGGCACGTTGCTGCTTTCGCAGTTTATTCTTCATTCTTTGTGATCACAGCTTCTGCGCTCGACCACAACAAGCAATGCTCTGGAGGAAACGTTTGTCGACATCCACTTGAACGTTGACTTTGAGCATGAGATGAGACGTAGATTTGGCGGCGAACAGGGAGTTTGGGGCAAAACTCAAGTCAGCTAGCAGCATAGGACTCCGAGGACCCTGCGTCTCGCCTG
>NZ_JAEAGP010000019.1 GCF_015999305.1 Erythrobacter sp. YJ-T3-07
TCTTTGGCCGTAGCGCGCGTGAGTCCAAGAAGGCCGTGTTTCGCTGTGGTATATGCTGCATTGCCTCCTAGACCGATCGTACCAAGGATGCTACCAACGTTGACGATCACGGCCCCGCGTGTCATGCGCTTCAGCTCAGCTCTCATGCTGTAGAAGATTCCGGTGAGGTTGGCGTTGATGACAGTATGCCAGGTCGATACTTTGATCTCCGTGATCTTGGCCATCTCAGGAGCTGCTAATGCTGCACAGTTCACGGCGCCGTCCAATTTGCCAAACTTATCTACGGTCGCTTGAATCCATTGGTCGACCTCTTCTTCTGTCTCGATATTGAGACTGGAAGACATGACACCCGATTCTCCGTAGTGCGAAAGGCTGGCTATCTCAGCCTGGACCTTCGCCAGCTTCTCTTCGTTCCGGCCACAAATTGATACGTACGCACCAAAGTGAGCTAGTGCCAAAGCTGTCGATCGGCCCATTCCTGAAGACCCTCCAGTGATGACATATACTTTGCCTTTGAAGCTGGCTTCAAGTGGAATCTGCTCTGGCTTCAATGGTCTTCCATCTGTTTGAGACATGGTTGTAATGGGCCTGAGATATCTGTAAGAGGCGTCTTG
>NZ_JAEAGP010000020.1 GCF_015999305.1 Erythrobacter sp. YJ-T3-07
CGCTTGATAATGGCTCTTGGTGTGCTCGAAGTCATCTTCCTCTAGTTTTTGTTGGACGTTGCGCTCAGGTTGCTTGGATGATGGGGATTTCGCGGTGGAGGCCATTTTGCCGTTATTGCTTAGTTGTCCCTGGTGGACCGTACCTAAATAAAAGTGATCAAAATGTGACGATTATACTATCGTTAGGAATAAATCCAAGATAATATAATAGGCTGGGTTTATGCTAACAAGGTAAGTTTAACCAAGGAGACAGGACTTATAGAAATAGATCCTGTAGAATACTAAGCAATATGATGTAAAGAAGTAATAGTCGTCAAAGCTTGATAGGCTTCACCTATAGGTAAGATAAATGCTTAAATTGATCACTGAAGTAATGACTGTCTATGTAATGCTAGGAAATCCAATCCTTATTATATCCATTCGTTCCTTCACTGATGTAGGTGGCTCACCGTTGGCTCACTTGCAATGTGGTGATCCAAAGGTGATCCATTGTCCTGGCTCACTGTTGGATCGCTCTTGGCTCACTGATCCATTGGTGATCCAGTCACGTGATTTCCGGTCTGATCAGTTGTCAGTCTCTGCCTGTCACCTGCACTTATGCGCGGGGC
>NZ_JAEAGP010000021.1 GCF_015999305.1 Erythrobacter sp. YJ-T3-07
TCCTCTCCCCAACGGAAGAACCGCAGACGATATCAAACCGTATTTGACCTGTACTCTGGTCCACCCTGACGATATGGGTAATGAACCCACCAAGCGAAAGACAGCGCATTATCGCCAACACAAGCTTGGGTTGGTGCACAAGGGCGAGAACCCGCCGACCACGGAACCATTCTGGGATGAGACGCTCGAGTGGGAGTTTGAGGACAATGAATTGGTATTCCTGCGAATGATGATCAAGAGCGACGATGCTTTTTCGAGAAACCCAATCTTCGCTGTCGCAGCGGTGAGGCTGTCTTATGTTGAGAGAAAGGAGTGGAGGTTTGTGAGGATGCTAGACCTGCATGGCAAAGAAACAAAGTGCACGATCCTGGTCAAGTTTGACTTTGAGGAGGTACATCGAAACACTCTGCTTGGAAGATCTGATTTCTGATGGGGTCAACCCCATGTATAGACGAGGCAATATAGGGCCCTGGTGGCTGGGTCTGCCAGTTCTCCAGGATTAGACGAAGTTGCTCTTTTAGAGCTTTGCTGAGGCCTCGTGTGTCTGATATTTTTCGTCCAACTCGGTCTGATTGACGGGAACTCGTACGGCACT
>NZ_JAEAGP010000022.1 GCF_015999305.1 Erythrobacter sp. YJ-T3-07
GAAAAATAGATTCAAGAGAGTGACTTTGGTCAGTGATGGGTGTGGAAAGGAAACGAGTAGGGAGCGTGTGTGTATTTTTTTTTTTTTTTTTTTTTGTCTTTGACCGTGAAATGCAAGGAAAGATGAGTGAATGTGGTTAGCGTTTGTTCCTTAAGATCATCGTTTTTCCTGCTTCATTATCAGTAAGCGGCTCGCGTAGGATGACCGGGTCCCAATCACTGCGTGGCTGGGTCAAGGCTCCTACGCTTATCTGTTGAGACGCGCGGCGAAATGTCAAGCAATTTGACACTTCCAGCACTGAAGTTGCGCACATGGCCCTTTCCAAAGTTGATACTGGTTGCTCGCGCAGCAACCATAGGAGATTCACCAACAGACGAGATGCCTTCACTGCCCTTTTCACTACTGCCACTGTCCTTTTCGCCCTAGTCATCAAAAGACTCCAGGAGAAGGCCCTCACGACTGCGCATTGTTTCGCGATGGTGCATGAAGGTCGGTCTGTGATTGACAATTACATTGCCCCATTTGGGCGACTGTTCGTCAATTTCTTCGTCCTCATCGCTGCTTGGCAGCGCCTCGCCTGTTGATTTGTG
>NZ_JAEAGP010000023.1 GCF_015999305.1 Erythrobacter sp. YJ-T3-07
CCCTCATCCCTCTTCATCCTGACATTTTACTGCGTCGACTTCACTCGGACACCTGAAAGATATTGCATTGCCGAATATTTGCGAAGAAGCGCACGTTGTCTGAGAATGTGCATGAAAGAGGTCGCATGAATGGCACCGATGGACGTTACAGCACTCGCTATACGGCAAATGCAGCCAGATAATGAATCGGTCGGCGGGAAGGTCGGCGGTCTGCTGGTCGGTCTGCTCACAGCTTGTATACTATCAAGTTTGATCAGTACGTATTGAAAGGCCGTCATGTTTCCGACAACGCTTTAACAAGTTCGTGAAGAACAACGATATCTTGCGGTCAAAGCGGACAAGGATTGGAAACACATACCATGGATAATCTGGCGTACGTAAGGTGATTCTCTTCTACTATGGGGTAAAGCGCTGACTGTTGCTAGTTGTCTTTCTAATATATCTGTCATCGATGGTGTATGTGCTTGGCTCTTTGATCATACAATATGGCGTCGGAGCTACGTCGAGTCCTCATGCATGTAGCTCCGCGAACTTATTATGCCTCAGTGCATATCTAGCAAGCAAGACAGTGAGTAGACCAGCATCCGCA
>NZ_JAEAGP010000024.1 GCF_015999305.1 Erythrobacter sp. YJ-T3-07
CCGTGACGTGGATCAAGAACATTTAACCAAATCTTGTGTTAATTACGTTATATGCAGTACTCTATTTGTATTCTGCTATAAAATGGTTTCAATTCGTGCATCGGAAACTGGGATTGCCTCCATTGAGGAACTTGATAGTAGGCTTGTCTCGAGGTTGCAGATCTCTCGTTTGCCGAAGTAAAACACCAAATCTCTTTTGCCAATTGACGGACGAAAGGCGATTAAATAATTTCACTGCCAACACTTTTACTAGCACAAAGCTAGCAAAATATATGATTAAAAACCAGGTTGATGGCATTTAGGACAATGATGTATGATGACAATGCATTGGTTAGGTCGAGCCATGAGCACTAACCGTTACTGTGCTTGCGAGGCTCGTTGGGTTGCCTGCAAACATCCTATCCTCAAACCTGAAATTCCCAAGATTGATGCTTCGATGTCTCAAACTTCGAGGACCTTTCGAAAGCACGTATTATCACATAACTGACTATATAAATCTTGATTGGGTGGAGGTGTGGTACTTGACAAGAGAGCTGTCTTAACAAAATACAAGACAATAGACGAATTTCGCCTCATTCTTGTCAATTT
>NZ_JAEAGP010000025.1 GCF_015999305.1 Erythrobacter sp. YJ-T3-07
CCGGGATGATCGCCACCGCCGACATCCACACGGGAAGCAAGACTATACTCCAGTACCTCCTAAAGCCACTGAACCGCGCCCAAGAAGCCCTGCGAGAGCGTTAAATCATATAATACGTAAATTGCGCTATCATTTTGATTTACGCGATTTTGACAATTCGATTTTACTATGATTTATTTATAAGGAAGGATATGATCTATTATATGCACAGTGTCATTCCTTCATAAATTCGGGTAGTATAGTGGCGAATAGCGTAAACATCTGGGACAGATCCCTGCCCGACCTCGCACGCCAGTTGCAGCACATGCGCGCGAAGGCGGCGAAACTTTCCGCGCAGGCCAAACCCGGAAGCAGGACAGCCTGCCCCGCCTCGACCCGCGCCAGCTCGCCGAGCAGGGCATCGGAGGCGCCGGCAAAGACCAGCGAGGGGCATGCGGCGAGTTCAGCCTCCGCAAGCGCCAGCGCGTCGGAATCTTCAGAGGCGGGCAGGGGCGGCGCCGCGAAAGGAGGACAGCGAGCGGGGCGACATTGGGAAGCCAGGGCACGAGGAGAGGGGGGGGGAGAGAGGGGAGAGGAGGAAA
>NZ_JAEAGP010000026.1 GCF_015999305.1 Erythrobacter sp. YJ-T3-07
GGAGGAGTTAGAAAAAGTATACCATTGCCTGCTTGAATTGAAATACTGATCTATGTAATTACAATCCGAACAATCCGGCATTGAGTAACTGCAATGTTTTCGTTTTATGATCGCTGGGTACCAATAATGAAATATTATGCGGACTGCCGCCGTAACTCACCATGGTCACCGGTATTTCCCGGATGGCATTGAAAAGTTTTTTGAGCACATCTTCTGTTTGTGCAATCTCATTGCCCACAATAGAAACAATGGTTTGTCCTTTTTCTACTTCCACTGAACCAAATGGTTCAAGTTCTTTTACGATGGAGGCAAGCGCAGCATCATTATCAATGGTTACCGAAACCGCTACTTCAGACGTAGTGATCATGTCGATGGAGGTCTTGTATTTTTCAAACACTTCAAATACTTTCCTTAAAAAACCATAGGCCAGCAACATACGGCTACTCTTGATCTTGATGGCAATGATGCCGTCTTTGGCGGCAACTGCTTTTACACCTACACTACCTGCTTCTTTGGTAATGACTGTTCCGGCAGCATCCGGTTGCATGGTATTGAGCAGCTTCACTGGAACATTCTCT
>NZ_JAEAGP010000027.1 GCF_015999305.1 Erythrobacter sp. YJ-T3-07
TCCTTGACAATGAAGATCATATCGAAACGAGACAAGATAGTCGTCTGGAAGTCAATGTTCTCTCCAGGAGTCTTCATATCATCGTAACGACCAAAGATGGGATTGGCAGCCGCCAGCACGGACGTGCGAGCGTTGAGGATGGTAGTGATACCAGCTTTGGCGATGGAAATTGTCTGCTGCTCCATAGCTTCATGAATAGCAACACGGTCTTCGTCGCGCATCTTATCAAACTCATCGATACAGACGACTCCACCATCAGCGAGTACCATGGCACCACCTTCCAAGTAGAACTCCCTGGTCGAGTGATCCCGCTGGACTGACGCAGTCAAACCAGCAGCCGACGAACCTTTTCCTGACGTGTATATAGAGATAGGGGCTGCCTTTTCCACAAACTTGAGCAGTTGGGATTTGGCAGTACCAGGATCACCTAAAAGGAGAACATTGATGTCACCTCTAAGCTTCATTCCATCCGGCAGAATTTTCTTGGAGCCTCCGAGGAGAAGACACAAGATTGCCTTTTTGATGTCCCGGTTAGCATAAATCGATGGCGCAATCGAATCGGCCATAACATTCTGC
>NZ_JAEAGP010000028.1 GCF_015999305.1 Erythrobacter sp. YJ-T3-07
CGCAGAGGGGGCGGTTTCCTACGTTTCATACGAGAAACGTACTCAGATATCAGCTTGGCCTAGTGCCCCAAGGTGTAAGTTGCTTGCAAAGGCATCAGCATATGGGGGCATATAAGTCGGACCGAGACTGATCTGATTGGAGCCGCCCTCGACGTCGGCTCACGACTAGGGCGTGGACCCGCATACGCTTCCATCTCCTGTCTGGTCACACGCTCCGCCTCCCATTGTGATTTCACAAACGTATGCATGATGAGAGCTTGTCCTTGTATGCCATGTCTTACATGCTAGATAGAATGGACACGCACCCATCACATTCCACACGGAGCTCGCTCATTAATCTTTTCCTGGGATATTCGTCTATAAAGGTCCGATAGTCTATAGTTCGTCCTTCCCTTGCGCAGATTCTGATAGAGGAGTGTCTGGCCGTCCACTGTCTTTGTGCAGATCAACTGCAATCTTACCCCTCCATTTCTGCCACAATGCCCAAAAGTCTTTCTCCATGCCGCTTTCTATTTGATCCGGCAGGACGACAGCATACTCAACAAAAAGCTTGCCAAACTCGGTCTTGTGATA
>NZ_JAEAGP010000029.1 GCF_015999305.1 Erythrobacter sp. YJ-T3-07
TAGAAGCTCGGGTAACATGGAAGCAATCACCCGAGTAACCTCGGATGACTAAACTAGTTTTTCTATGCTGGTTATTTACGGATCAAGCTTTGTTACAAGTATACCCGTCGGTGAACTTCTTGCTTCACCATTAACCTAGTTTTACTATGCGATGGGCAGGTGTAAAGATCTGTGGCATGTGATGCTGTGAAGAATTGATGCGCCGACCACAATGAATTCTCCGCTCACGTCAACAGCCAAGTCTAGACCAGACAGGTCTCATTGGCGGCGGGCCTCCCTCGCCTGCTCAGCTATGATTTCAAAGCTTTGGGTGCCGTTCTTGGAAAGTGCTGATAGCAGCAATATCGAGAACATTTGCAGTGACACCTCACGTGTGGTGATGCCGCATCCGTCAGGCCCATTTACTATGGGCGAGGATGCAACTCAAAATGACGTATGTTTACTGCGGTTGAGTTATAGCTAAGAAGAAAGCTCATGATTAGATGTATCATAATAACACATGCACAAGGACGTGTTCATAAGATACTACAACCCAAAATATTCAAAGGGTCTGTCATGCCATGCGGCATAATG
>NZ_JAEAGP010000030.1 GCF_015999305.1 Erythrobacter sp. YJ-T3-07
GGCAGAACAACTCATGAAGACTCGCAGGCAGGCGACACGCTTATTCCCAGCATGTATATTGTCAATTATCGACGCGGGCAACGGGAAGCTACCGAAATCCTTCACATCGGTGCCATGCGCCTAAACTCACCATTAGCGTGACATGATTTTACTTCACGTGCCTTGCAATTTTCTTCCATGACTACCCTATCTCTTTGTCCTAGATGGGAACTTTCATCAATCGAAAAGTCTTGTTGAATGCACAACGACATCACGACTGTGTGCAGTGATTCTGGGGCTGATACGTAGCTCATGATTGGTTTTGTTTTTCCACATTGATAGCCTCGTCTTCAACTAACTTTTGCTCGCTACTTGTGATGTAATGAAGTTGTATCATTTCCTTGCTCAGAACAGCGATATGAGGAAAGAACCGCAATTACAGTGTGTTTCTCCTGAGCTAGACTTACACGGGAGCATGGGGCGAGTGATGTTGATGGTCCTGGCTGTTAGCTATCATGGTTGGCGTGCTCGCCAACCTGATATCCATACGTTGCAATGAGGCCGTTGGCTAACCAGCTAACCTCAAATTTC
>NZ_JAEAGP010000031.1 GCF_015999305.1 Erythrobacter sp. YJ-T3-07
CATACCTATACTTATCATATCGCCAGTCGCCGATATACCCTCCTACTCAGTTACATATTTCAAGGCTTTTTCATGTATTTGTTGGCAGGACTTGGTCAGCTAAACGACAAATCAACCTCCGAAAGCAACATGGTTGTTGCTGCATTCATGCTGTTCTCTATTTCTTATAACGTGAGTTTACCTCATCGATCTCAGCTTGAGCGGTGCTAAAAGAGGCTGGATTCAGATGGGAGGTGCATCGATCCCATATCTTCTCGGCAGCGAGATACCCAATGCGGCCCTTCGCGAGAAAACTCAATCCCTTGGCGCCGCTTGGAATGTTATCTGGGCTTTTGTGACCAATTTCGTCCTTCCATACATGATCAGCAATCTCCACTTTGGTGTCGGCTGGGTCTTTGGAAGTATCTCGGTTGTAGCCTTTGTGTTCACTTTTTTCTTTCTTCCTGAAACCAAGGTCAGTAATTCTAGTTCACGCCCAACTTCCTTGGCTCCTACCATGCTGATACTTGGCTTTTTCCTTCGTACAGGGGTGTGCTCTAGAGGATATTGACTCAGTATTTGAAGTTGGAT
>NZ_JAEAGP010000032.1 GCF_015999305.1 Erythrobacter sp. YJ-T3-07
GTTCGACGATAGTCTTTCATTTCTCAACGGCGACGCGGATGATTTCTCAGAGTACTTTGTGGGTCTCATTTGACACAGTTAACGATAACTTTTACAGTTTAATTGTTCGCCACTATGTGACTTCTATGTACACGATGCTCAAAGTACATTATGCGACTGCCCCGCGGCACAGTGAGTGCAAATCCCCACCAATAGCTCCCCTCATGTAAATCAACTTATAATGCCGATCTCAAAGGTAGCTTTTCCTTTTTCTCGCAGCAACTATCAGCGTATTTGGAAATTAAATCTTTGTTGGATGGTACATCGATCGCTGGATTCTTCGTGAAGAAATCAGACGGCGAAATATGAAGTTCTAGGATTTCAACAGGCCTGGAGGTTTTCTCGTTAGTGGATAGTCGAGGTTTCGCTGAAATGGGTACAACTCACATTACTGGCCAGTCTTCCACACGAGGATTGTGTGTGAGACCGAAAGAACTCCAAACAACGATATCTTCATCTTCAACGTTATCGCCTCTAGCTGCCGCATCGCCAACTCCTTCAACCTCCTTGGTACTCTGGAGCGTGAAGC
>NZ_JAEAGP010000033.1 GCF_015999305.1 Erythrobacter sp. YJ-T3-07
TGGGTCTAGACTTTCTGGGTGGCGTCTTCATTGGCCGTTGAGTTACAGTTTGCGAGCTGTCTCCCTCCGCCTCGAGCTAGTACCAGCTACCTGCTTAATAACCATTTTAGAGTATTTTTTTGTCCGAGAATCCGAAACATTCCCTTGCAACGTTGTCTGTCAACATTGCCTACAGATGCAATTAGACCAACACAACAACGCCAGAAACTTATTGGCAAACCTTCCATTATAGATCTGTAATCCGAGTCCGAACATGGGCTTCAGGCTGTTGAGCTTTGCGATTGCCTGAGGGTTTGCCCTGTTGTGGCTCCTGGCACGGAAATTGGGGGCGACGGGTGCTGCGATCTATTGATAGCCTAGGCGCGGGATCTACTTTGATACCAAACTCTAATAAAGTTCCAAGCTCTTGGTAGTCGCGTCCCATCGTTTTAGCCGCGGAGATCACAGCGGTGAGGCAGGCTGGAGCATTGGAAGCGCCTGCTGACTCGTTGTCTCTTCTGCCGACAGGTTTGAATGAAGCTTATTGCAAAACTCTCCCCCACGCTTTCACGACATACACAGTAAAATT
>NZ_JAEAGP010000034.1 GCF_015999305.1 Erythrobacter sp. YJ-T3-07
TTTAAATACGATAAACTCGGATCGTGCTAATAAACGCTTAATTAACGCGTCGATTTATTTATTATAATACGGGTTTTAAGTTTATTATATAACTAAAAAGCTAAACTTCGTCCCCGACGTTTTAAATAAGTTTTAATAAATTCAAAACGTTTATAAAAACGGTAAATTATAACGCCCGGACGAACTAGCGGTATTAAACGATATATAATACGTTAATAACGAAATAATTATAAACGCCTAGTTTCGAGATTAATTTAAAAAAAAATACCGAAACGATAAAAAGTTTTAAAAGATTATTAAAGATTTTTAGTAATAAAAAACAGACGAAATAATAACCGATAATTTCGAGCGGGAAAAATATTTATTCGAAATAAAAAAAGGTTTTTTTTATAATATCGATAAATATTATTAAAAACGATTTTATATTTTATTTTTTTTATTATAAAAGTTCTTTTTTATAATATATAATAATAAGTATTATTTTAATATAACTAAGATATTAAAAAGCTTAGATAGTTATTATATTTTAAAAAAAACGTAATAAATAAAAGAATATATTAAATATT
>NZ_JAEAGP010000035.1 GCF_015999305.1 Erythrobacter sp. YJ-T3-07
GCGGTAGGAAGCCAATCCACCTCTCCTGAGGCCGAGACTCGAACGCATAGGGCTTGTGGGCGTATCTCATGAAAGTTGTCTGCTCAATGTTTGCGATGAGGTTTGCATGTGATACGCGAACTCCCTTGGGCAACCCCGTGGTTCCAGAGCTGAAGTTGATCGTCGCCACTGTGGCCTTGGACTTTCCCGTACTCAGCCTTGGCCAGTCGTAAGCTTCCCCTTCGGTCTGATTGCTTATGAAAGAGGTCCAATCAGGAACACCATCCAGTGCCGGACAATAACGATCAGAAAATTGAAAAATGCGATGCGTGGGTAAGCCAGCCTCCGCCGCTGCTGCGAGTGCCCTGTGGATAGAATTTGGGTGGGCGAGGATTGCCTTTGGGGTTGTGTTCTGCATCTGGTGTACCAATTCTGCCTACACGTTAACCTACCTAACACTAGACAGCTGCATTACGATGATAACGCACCTGGTACAGTACATGTTGCACTGACGCCGCTAAATGCAAACCCTCCACCAACAACACCCAGATAGGCGACCGGTAGGTAAATATGATTAGGGGTGAAG
>NZ_JAEAGP010000036.1 GCF_015999305.1 Erythrobacter sp. YJ-T3-07
CTTTACCTATCCTTCAATCTATCAATAGCGGTGATGGCTTCTGCCAATGTTAACCACAGAGGATACCACCGTCGACTGGAGCTCATCCAGTCCATCTTGCACGGTCATGGCCTTAAAGTAAGTTGTTGCGCTCGTTTGACTGATAGTCTTTTCATCCTGAATTGCGACAGTCCACCCCTGTAGTACCTGTTGAGTACTTGGAGAACCTGCCCTTCCAGTACAACAACTACATCTACAAAGTTGAACTTCTCGAGCCGGCGACAGCATACCATTTCAGCGCCGGAGCCCGGCGCCCCGGCACAACTGCGCCGCCTGAAGCTGGCGTCTCTACGTTAATCCTTCGCCTAAGTAACCCTCGAGCCGAGGGCTTGAACAACACGAACCGCGTTCAGAATGAAGTCGCCACCCAGCTCCTTTTCCGAAAGAGCCTCTCTGAACCTCATCCTGAACTGGAACGTATTCTTCCCGCTATATATGCCTGGGAGCCTTGCAAATGGACCGAAGAATCGGACGAGGCAGATTTTGGGTGGACCATGATTCAGTACATGCCTGGTAACAACCTAG
>NZ_JAEAGP010000037.1 GCF_015999305.1 Erythrobacter sp. YJ-T3-07
GTTGCCGAACTGGGCGAGTTCTTTGGAAGTCATCGTTGTTGGGGGCGCGGGAGAATTTTGTTGTGTTGAGGTTGATCTTCCGAGAGATTGGTGGCCAGGGAGGCGTGTCAGACCGATGCAGTGCACGCTATAAGTGGGTTGTAACTGAGCGATGTGCAGATGGGAATGTAGAAACTTGGCCCTTCTTGTAGTGAAGATAGTACAAGCACCTCCGTGACTGGTGCTCGTCGAGGGGTCATTAAGTTCATAGTTTGACAGGTAGGGTTTGGCGGAATCGTTTCGGATCCTTGGTTTTGTCAGTCGTTCATCCACCAAAGAATCCAGATCGCCTCGAGTGCTGATATTCGTTGGCGATAATGCTTTCCATTCATTGTGCTGCCTCGATCCGCGGTTCGAAGAGTCCCGGTCAACCTACTTGACCAGGAATCACCGATACGACTGATAAGGACACTGCGTATGTCTTCAGGATGGACCAGGGTATCATGGAGACCAGGAAAATAGGTAGAACACGTCCGAGCGACACCACCATGATATATGCATCTGCAGAAAGCCGGGTGACGTAAT
>NZ_JAEAGP010000038.1 GCF_015999305.1 Erythrobacter sp. YJ-T3-07
TCGGCCGGTTCGCTGTGTTCAGAGACGGAGGCTGGCATTCAGGCGCGAAGCGACGCTCCGATGTTGCATTTGTGGCTTCGGCTTGCCAGCATCTGGATAACTCGCCGGCAACCACAAGCGACCTGGTTGATACTAGATCTTACGATGGCGCTGAACACGTTGCGAAGGAGCAGGCCTCGGTTGAAGTTACCATTTCGCGCCAGCTGGCTACAGGTTCGCTTCTCCGCATCATGAATCGCGGCCGGTTTCATGATCTGCGCTCCATCAAGTCCTACTGCTATTGTATTTATGTCGCATGGTTGTTCTGGCACTGGTTCACGACTGACGCTATTACCAACGACGTCTGGGTCTACAACCGCTGAACCGACTACTTGACACTCTCAATCTCGTGGCTAACACGTGAATTCCCCATGTTTCGGATAGTTTCTCGTGTCAGGATTGCGCAGCTAAGACAAGATGGTGGGGTGAATCCCTGGGTCTTGGACGGCTGCCAGGGTTGGCAAACCTGTTGACTCTTGCCCCGACCCTGGCAAGTCTGGCATTTAAGCCTCAAGCGGCATGAG
>NZ_JAEAGP010000039.1 GCF_015999305.1 Erythrobacter sp. YJ-T3-07
CGCAGTCCCAGCTTCTTGCCCTGCTGGTCTTTCGCGACCGCGATATCTTCAATGTGACCGACTTTGCCGAGCGCGTGGATACTAAACACATTGATGTTAGTCAGTGTTCAGAGCGATTGATTTCGCATGAGAAAACGACCGCTTGGTAGGCCCAGGTTACGCATTTGCGCTCTCTGCCACGGTAGGCACTTGCGCAAAACTCGGATTTTTAAGGGGCTTACAATTTCTGTTCAACGACCAGCGCGCCGGTGCCGACAATGCCGGGCTTCCCACTGCTGGCGTCCTCGATGACCAGGACATAGTAGACGTCCTCCTTCTTCTTCAAGGTCTCATACTGTTCTGCGAATTGCTCCTTGCTGATGTCGCCCACGGTGGTCAGCACCCGGAGACAGTCGAGGAAGCCGGCCTCGTAATCGGACTGTTGAAGCGCTCGGATTGTGTAGCCCTCGGGCAGGGCTGACGCAACCGAAGGGCTGATAAGGTCGGAGGAGAAGAGGCCAGCCATTGCGGATTAAGGTTGCGAAATCGACGAAGCGGTATCTGGAGCGAGGGTCTTGGGAAAG
>NZ_JAEAGP010000040.1 GCF_015999305.1 Erythrobacter sp. YJ-T3-07
CCTGGAGTGCTTGCTGCTATGGTTTGAATGGCACTGTACTGCGTGGAGGATATCAAAATCGCCATACCACGATGCCCGCTAGACCGACGACCACTAGTTGTGGCCATGTATACGAAATTGCGAAGGAAATGCCAAGATAGCAGAAAGATAGACAGATCTGGAAGATAGACGTGTTTCCCAAAGGGCAATGAAGACTTTGCAGCTTCTATTTGGCAGAGAATGTTGTTGGGTGTGTTCAAAGATGCTTTACTTTCCACCCCACCATTCAAGGTGTTACATTGGGGGACCATCGCTTTGCTACAGTTACCTTACGTCTTGGACGTTCTGGTGGGGCCATTAAACTGCTGCGCTGAGGTCTTCTTCCTCTGCCTCTTCGTCGAAGTCAACATTCAACCTATTCAGGATGATACCAAGTCAAACAAGCCCTGGATATCCCAGCAGCTCAACGTTGAGTACGCGCTCTTTCGTGTGTACATGGTGATATTCCCTGTGCAGAAGAGAGCCAAAAATCGTACGATATCGATACAATGTTTTTCTTGGACGGAGTAGGGCGACCGCGGGAT
>NZ_JAEAGP010000041.1 GCF_015999305.1 Erythrobacter sp. YJ-T3-07
TGGGCGCCAAGCATTCTTGACAGGCACGTACAACGCTTCAGCACAACTTCTCGTTGAAACTTCTAGGTAGCAAATATAACTTCATGTTTGGCATCTCTTCCCTTCGACGTCAGCGTAAGCTTGACATTTGAGCCGCTTCCAAGCGCAATGATGCAACATGGGGTGACTACAAACTCACTGGACATCTCGCCCACTGATGGGAATAGTGTAGTGCTTCTGATATCAATCTCTTGGTCCAATTCAACATTTTCGAAACCGGCCGATGGTATTAGTTCAAGGTTTATATATGCCTTGACTACGTAAGCCCGTCTGTTCTATGGGTTGCGTAAGTTCTACCACTTGAATTATGCGAATCTTAGGCAACGTTCGCTAAAGGAAATAAAGAAGAGAGTCAAGTGTTTTCGAATAGCACAGCACGAGTCAACTGTCAATTAGTGGGTTGGCGCCTGCCTTATATGTGACTAAATGAAGCTTCTGGTTAGGTATCACTTTCAGGTAAAACTCTCAAAACAACAAACAGCTGTGCACAACAACCCAATCAGCTAGCCTAAACTTACAATCAC
>NZ_JAEAGP010000042.1 GCF_015999305.1 Erythrobacter sp. YJ-T3-07
GATACAAGAGACGGTCTTGTTGGGATGTGGTCATGACCTGATTACATGAACTCAAAAATCAGCTCGCCTTTTGCATTGAATAATGAGTGATGACAATGGTTAACGGGACGAACTCGTGTATAAATATTTTCATAGCTTTACGACCAGTTTTTTTGCTGACACTCCTCCAAACTTGAGTCTGTCCAACCCATTCTGAATAACACCCAAGTCTTGTCCTATGATCTCAGGTTCCGGGGCGCAGATATATCTTGCGGATGCGAGAGCATTCGGTAGAAACTCTTCAAACAACATCTTGCTTACTTCGTTGTCTTCAATGGTGGCTCCCCAAACAAATTTTGAACGCACTCCAGCAAACGTTTTCTTGACAACCATTTTGGCGGAAAATACCATGAACGTCATGATCCTGGCCGGAGCCCCTGCATCTGGATCTACCGGGCTTGGAAAACTGATCTGGGAAATAAAACGATTGCCCTCGCATTTCCTGAGAATATCTGCGCAATTTTCGGAAGAACCATCGCCGATCGCCACCGCACCGGCGACCTTCTTGCCGTTACATACCTG
>NZ_JAEAGP010000043.1 GCF_015999305.1 Erythrobacter sp. YJ-T3-07
AGAATGCTAGGAAGAACAACTAGTAATAACATACTGCAACATGTAGATCGCTTTTTGTAACTATTTTTCAGTTTCATTTTGCTTTTGGTCCCTGATTTTAGGAATGCCGCTTGGTTAACCGATAGAATTTTGTAGGGGATGGTAGTTAGACCTTTATCTTGGCTAGACATCCTACTTTGCTTCACTGTAGCTTCAGGCATTTATCAATGGACTCACATCAGCTTATGCATTCTGAAGATCTTAGATAACGGCCTTACATCACACTTCACGGTAGGAAACGTTCCTATGACTCACTTTACCAGCTTGTCCAACGTGTTTGAACACAGAATATACTTAGTCCAGCTTGCTACAAGTTTCTGTGTCACAGGCTGCTGATCCCTTCTCTAAGGTATCAAGATATGCCCTGAAAGAGCCGGATAGTAGTTGGGTTGGTAACCAACAGTGAATCCCCGGTATTGTACATTTCTGCCTGATGGGTCCTCTCGTTATGATTCGTGACCTTCCCAAGTACCAACTGGTATAGGCTATATACTCCCTTATGTAAGTTTGGCTTATGGCGGC
>NZ_JAEAGP010000044.1 GCF_015999305.1 Erythrobacter sp. YJ-T3-07
GCGGTTTCGCTTTCCAGAGCTGCGGATGGCACAAACAACGGTGAGATCAGTTTCGGTGCATTGGACTCCGCCAAATATACAGGTGACATCACTTATACACCGACCACTGCCGATGGGAGCTGGTCCATCGCCATGGATGATGTTTCTGCGGGTGGGAAATCTGCCGGAGTTAAAGGAAGAGAAGCATATATCGATACTGGCACAACTTTTGCCTTTGCGCCACCAGCTGACGTCAAGGCCATGTACGCGCTCATCCCGGGTGCAAAGAGTAGTGATGGCGTCACATGGACTGTGCCCTGCGACTCTACTGCGGAGGTTGCCCTTACGTTTTCGGGCACCTCTTTTCCCCTCAGCTCGAAGGACTTCATCGGGGCCTCTACGGGGGACAACCAGTGCACTGGCAACATTTTTGGTATGGAAGTTGTTTCTGGATCGTGGCTGCTCGGTGATGTGTTCCTAAAGAACGTTTACTCGGTCTTTGATATCGACTAGAAACGTATTGGTAAGTCCACTATTACCTGGCCCGCACGGATCTACTCGGGCTGATCTCATATGTTTAG
>NZ_JAEAGP010000045.1 GCF_015999305.1 Erythrobacter sp. YJ-T3-07
TTATGAACCATGCCGTCAGACAGTAAGTGCGTGCCTGGATTTCCCGAAAGTTGATTGGCTGACGTTCCGAATATGGTTTTGTGATTCGCAGTGAACCCTGCGCAATAAAATTAATGTGTATCGTTCCGTAAACTGCGCGACTTTACCTTCTGTCAACTGCTTGGAGCGGTTGGGGTCGGATTTGTATATCGCTTCTGCCAATGGACTGGACATTTAGAAGTACAGGATTCATGATAAGTACAGACGCAAATCACTCTAAGGACGGTACTTCACTACTGACGACATCTTCAGTTTAATGTTTGGGAGAAGAATGCTAATGCCGAACAGGGTCTAGTGTCTGTCGTACCTTTCCTTGAAGCTCACATGCACAGCTCCCAAGTCTATTGACCCAGCAAAATAGAAAACCACAAGCACATTTAGGAGCATGGCCATGCCAAGCAAAACCCAACCAAAGTACGGCACTCCACGACGAGTTCTGAAAAGTCCCAGTCTTTCGAACGAAATGAATACTCGCGCCTGAACGGCCAGCCATAAACTGTCAAATCCACGTGGGTCAACC
>NZ_JAEAGP010000046.1 GCF_015999305.1 Erythrobacter sp. YJ-T3-07
GGTTGATTCTGCCAGTAGTCATATGCTTGTCTCAAAGATTAAGCCATGCATGTCTAAGTATAAGCAATTATACAGCGAAACTGCGAATGGCTCATTAAATCAGTTATCGTTTATTTGATAGTACCTTACTACTTGGATAACCGTGGTAATTCTAGAGCTAATACATGCTAAAAATCCCGACTCACGAAGGGATGTATTTATTAGATTAAAAACCAATGCCCTTCGGGGCTCTTTGGTGATTCATAATAACTTTTCGAATCGCATGGCCTTGCGCCGGCGATGGTTCATTCAAATTTCTGCCCTATCAACTTTCGATGGCAGGGTCTTGGCCTGCCATGGTTACAACGGGTAACGGAGGGTTAGGGCTCGACCCCGGAGAAGGAGCCTGAGAAACGGCTACTACATCCAAGGAAGGCAGCAGGCGCGCAAATTACCCAATCCCGATTCGGGGAGGTAGTGACAATAAATACTGATACAGGGCTCTTTTGGGTCTTGTAATTGGAATGAGTACAATTTAAATCCCTTAACGAGGAACAATTGGAGGGCAAGTCTGGTGCC
>NZ_JAEAGP010000047.1 GCF_015999305.1 Erythrobacter sp. YJ-T3-07
ATGGAGTTATCATAAACTATCTTACTCTCTGTCCTTCGCGGGTACCTTGTCAGAATGTGAAGAGTACGTAGCAACGTTCTTGGGAATTCATCATCATGAGGTTATTTCGGCCCAGCAATGACATTTACGGCCGTCACTGATACGATCATATGTTACACTAAATTCAGACTTCGAGATCACAAAAGCAAATATGATCGTAAATAATCTAAGTCTTGGGCCTACGGCAAATTTCCAGTTCCCTCAAGCTACCAAGAATCTTTCTTTTCTTTCATAGCCAAGAGTCCCAGATTTTCGTGAACGGAAACTAACCGCATCCAGCTAACTATGTCTCAATCGTTCTAAACAATTCTTCCCTCTCGTTTGCTAACGGGCTCTCGAGCTGTTCGAGGATCCCTCGAGAAGGCGCGAGGTCACGTTTCAGTTTTGGGTCTTCTTGGAGCACGCTCGTATGCTCGTCATTATTATCTGCGACAAGTAGACCGCGAATCGTGATCTTGGGCACTTAGGGTTGGAAAGGCGGCGGCTCAACCTGGTTCATGGCGTAGATTTGGCTCAACT
>NZ_JAEAGP010000048.1 GCF_015999305.1 Erythrobacter sp. YJ-T3-07
CAATGGAAATTACGCGTAAAGACGATGGTACGTGTCTTGTACTGGGTGAATTACACTGCGTCGACGACACAATACAAGCATGGCCCAAGTGTTATTTTACCGCACCATTAAATGTCTCTCATCTGAAAGATTTGTTTCGAGGGTTGTTCTTATCTTTCAAACTTGGTGGTTGCGACGCTGTCGGGGAACACGATATCATGAGGGCCATGATTTAGTCACAAGTCTGGGCCGGCCAGTTACGGCAACTTTCAATGTGATGCGAAATATTCTGGGTAGTGCAACCCCGGCCTCGCCTGTGGGAGGCGTAAATTCAGATGTATCACTTAGTTATCGGGATGTAGCACCTAAATGCGTTGGTGTGACAGTATACGCGCACAAGTTACGCCATTGGTGAGCCAGCCTGCTGGGTTCTGTCCTGGCCATGTCGGTACTTGTATTGTTGTCGTTATACTGGGAATAGTGCCCAACGGTAAAGGGTCAATGCATTGGAGTATTGTACGATATGCTATGTTGAATCAAGTGCACAAAACTGTGCCTTTTTATAGAAAAAAAAAAATA
>NZ_JAEAGP010000049.1 GCF_015999305.1 Erythrobacter sp. YJ-T3-07
CTCTATAGTCGTACAGGGACCGGTTGACGTAATTCTCATAGTACGGCTGACAGAGCGTCTCGTTGGCGATAGCCTCTTGGATGATACCCTTCTGGTAGTCATAAGGTATGCCCACAAACTGGTTGTGAGCGCGGGCTATTTTACCAGATGCTGCTGCATGACTACCGGAGAGAAGGGTAGCGCATAGGAGCACAGCAGAACTCAAGTGACCCATGATATTTTCTAGAAAAAAAAATGAAGCCAAACACTTTGAAGAAATGTCGTACATGGGACAACATGAACATCAAATCCAACCTTCTCGGCGCGGAGTTTATAACACGCGGTTGCTCATGTAAGGATCACTATCCATGAGCGCATATTGATGGATACTCAATATCTGTTACCAAAAATATGATGGCTTACGCAGTCGTCCCCACAGGACGTCTGGGTTGAGAGTCAATTGTGGTAATCTATAGCGCTCAAGACTAGGGTTGCTCACATGTCAACCCATTTGGGGACTAAAGTGCGGCCGAAGCGTGCGACGGAAGGATTCACTCCAATCGCAAGCAAGATCAAGG
>NZ_JAEAGP010000050.1 GCF_015999305.1 Erythrobacter sp. YJ-T3-07
GCAAAAAGAGACGGAATCACGACCTGCAAAATATACAGTATGTAACTTACTGATCATGTAGATATACATGTCGCAAGATTGATGTTTGGGCAAAAAGCAGAGAAATCCAAAGCCAAACACGGTCACATACAATGCAGTTACCGGATGCCTAGATTGCCCCAAGGCACGACACAATCACCCTTCCTCCTTCGGTGTGATATCCCCCCCCCAAAATCTTGTATTGGGATATCTTTTTCGTTGTTTGTCTCGATTCCTCCTTCTATAGCGTAACGGGGCCAAGCCAACGATTTCACGAATTGTTTCTTTTTCGACGAGACTATGCGTCTTTTCTTCGTAGCTGGAACGCTCATGCACATGTGTTTCACTGCATACGCAACCCTTTCAATTCGTTTGCCACGCTTGGTCTCCTGGTCATCAAAAAAAACTTTTTTGAAGCCACTGACGAGCCAAGAACTGCCACGGGCGTCTTTGCTTGTGCACATGTCACCCACGTGAACTGTGGGCAGAGCTGTCTCTGCATGACGCCTCGCACACATTGCCAGATGACTGGCTCAGTC
>NZ_JAEAGP010000051.1 GCF_015999305.1 Erythrobacter sp. YJ-T3-07
CCTTCCTTGTGTACGGCGATACTGTTCAAAATAGCAAGATATTTGACCTTTGCTCTAGACTTTAACAGTCGAGCCAACAGGACCAAAGCGGATGTTGGACCAGACCACCTGACTAAGAAACAATTAGCAAAAGCCTTCTCTTTCGATAGGAGAAACGGAGACTTACGCATTAGGGATGCTGGACTCGACGTCAGAGGGAACGCCGGATGACTGCGCGCAGTCGCCTCGAGCAGCGCCTGGCTCGCCTTCCTTCTCCGGCGGGGAAGTGGAATCAAGCCAAAGCATGTTGGCATAGTGCTATTCGATTGTTAACAAGAAAAATCCGGCATTAGATCGGGGAGGGAAGTGCAACTCACGTCGTCCCAGATAGACATAACGAGCACCATTGGCACCTGGAAGGCCTTGTTGAGCTGTGCAAAGCCACCCACCTCAGAGAATCGATCTCTGTCGCCAAACACACTGAACTGGTTCGTGCAGAACTCAGGAGTGATAGCACTGCTGTCGGAAATCCCGTCGTATGTAGGAGCAGGGATCTCAATCTTGGCTCCATCTTGAA
>NZ_JAEAGP010000052.1 GCF_015999305.1 Erythrobacter sp. YJ-T3-07
TATACCACAAACTTGAAATACATCTTGTTTCATCGCGAATGCAACACGACTTCGTTACATTACTACAATGGCAAGAAAGCAAGGGATCACAGCATACAAGCATCACTGAAGCATGACACATTAAATGAGGTTGACAGCGAGTCATCGACTGCTATATTCACAGTGAAGTTGTCTAATATATGTACAATGAAGTAAGTCCAGCATCCAGGTAATCTTTCTCTCCAAATCTAGCTTGACCAAATGGGAATATTCCAAGACATTCGGTGGTTGTCCTCTCTTAATAGATGAGTGACACCCCTTACTTGCGGGCACCACCACGGCGGGCCTTTCTCTTCTTGGAGCAGGTCTTGGTGGCAGAAGGCTTAGCGGCAGCTGAGGTGGAGGTGGTTGCTGCGGCAGCAGTGGAGGAAGCCTTCACCGAGGTGGCGAAGGTGGTCTGAGCAGCAGAGGTAGTGGCGGCAGCAGAGGTAGTGGCGGCAGCCGAAGTGACAGCGGCAGCCGAGGTGGATGTAGCAGCAACAGAGCTGGTGGCAGCAGCGCTTGAGGCAGCAGTGG
>NZ_JAEAGP010000053.1 GCF_015999305.1 Erythrobacter sp. YJ-T3-07
GCTCTGTTCAGATACAAACGATGATAGCAGACATCTGAGATGTCTGTATTCGTCAAAAGAGATCCAGTGGCCGTGTCTCCGCTGAGGTTGCAGTAGATTGACTCAATTAGCAGGTTGTGAGATCGACTCTTGACAGTCACGCACTCATCACCATTCGTCACCTGTACAATCACGAAAGTTACTTGAGTTATACGTGTATAGATCGTCAAGGGATGGTGCGCATACCCCAATAATCCATCATACAGACCATCTTCTCGATGTGCTCTCTCTCACACACACTCTGTCCCTCTCCCTCTCCCCTCGTTACTAGTTCTTCTCAGAAACGTACAGAATGGTATTGGCTTACAGTTTCCTTAGGTCAATGATTGCTGGGACTACCATATTACCGACAGTGTCACCTTTGGTCAAATTTATTCCAAAAGGCTTTCTTCAACCCTTACCCCACTGCATGAGGTAGTTTATAAGAAATGGTTCTTCAAGAGGATTATTCTGCTTGGAGATGCTGCACACAAGGTATGGTTGCGCAAGTGTATCAACACAAGCTCTTGGCTGATC
>NZ_JAEAGP010000054.1 GCF_015999305.1 Erythrobacter sp. YJ-T3-07
GTATCCCCATCCATACTGTATCCCTGACTGTATACAACCTCACTAATACCTACTTGCACGATCTTGATGCTGCAGGTCAAACATGGACACGTATTGCAATACAGAGTGCTCCCCTCCCTGATTCTCTCACGTCCGGCTTCCAACAGCGCATTCTCTTCTGCATGCAGACAAAGGCGGGTAGCCAGGCCGACGCCCGACGACTCGGCAGAATTGCATCGCTTGCAACCACACTCACCACAGTTGAGCACGCCGCGCGGGGTGCCGTTGTAGCCAGTACTAACAACGCGTTTGGATGGTCCTACCAGAACACAGCCTACAGCTCGCTTCATGCAGTTCGAACGTTTAGCAGCGAGATCGGAAAGAGACATGAAATACGCATCCCAAGAGGGACGTAACCTGTCCTCGTTGGTAAGATCTAGCTTTCCGAGTGTTGCGTACAGATGGGCAAGATCTGAGGAAGTGTTCAAGAGACTATCACGATGTGTAAGTACTAGAAATCCCAACGATGAAATTTCGAGGCACCCAGATGTATTCACATACCGAACAGCTGCCCG
>NZ_JAEAGP010000055.1 GCF_015999305.1 Erythrobacter sp. YJ-T3-07
TTTGCTTGGCCCAATATTGTCTGTGGTATGCTAATTCCCAGTAGATGCCATGAACGAGGTGGCTTGGTGCTATCTTGAAGGGTTTGGATGCAAAAAGGACAAGGTATGTTAGGCACTTGTCTTCTCATACTATCATACTATGACATATCACTCCACAAGGCCTCTCAGGCCCCTAGCCCATGTCCTGTCCTTTTCAAGCCTCAAAATGAACTCGTGAGGGCCAGCGTGACGGCTTTTAGTCCTTTGTCCCGTCATGCTGCCTGTTCTGGACCATGTGTTTTCCAGGTACGAGCTTGTTTTGCAGTAGTGTCTTTGTCACGATGTCATCACGTTGGGCAGCAACGAGACTCAGGGGTAACAAGCGAATCAAACCACTCAATTGGCATACCCTCCTCAAACGCCGACATGAACTACTTGACGCTGACCTTGCATTTCTCTCAGTTTCTTTCGGCAAAGTACTACAGGCTAGCTGAAAAGGCTGGAAATAAGACATTAGGAAATACATGGTAAGTCCGTCTTTGTTAGTCCTTCGTCATTCCTTTCGGGCATTCTAT
>NZ_JAEAGP010000056.1 GCF_015999305.1 Erythrobacter sp. YJ-T3-07
CGCCGGCCAATCAGATACCCGTCAATCATAGTAGCTACAACGGTTCGAACTCCTCTACTGGTAGCTTGCAGAACGTTGCTCCCTACACGAATCATCCAGGTTATGGTGGCATTGGAAACACGAGTGCTCAGAGTTCACCACTTGGCATTACTTCCGCAATGACACTTTGTGACTGCAACTCAGTGAAGGCTATCATGCGAGATGTCTTCTTCAAGAACGCTGTCAACGACCAGGATGTTTGGGTCGTCCCGAATGCTGCAGCTCTTCAGCTTCACCATCACTTTGGTGGTGGTACTCCGGTGCCCAGGGGTGACCTCGTGCTGACAGCTGACAAAGTTGAGATGCTCCGCAATCTCCTCTTCTGATTCCAGCTTATTTGTCGGCGAAGGGATGCGAGATGTTCTGAGTTGAGAGTATTTGGTCGCCAATTAGCATTGTGCTGAGGATGAATTCGACAGTGCCTATCTGGCCAAAACCATGTGATGTTAGTTCGCAGTAGTTAGCACATTGGGCGTCTCAATTACTACTGATTTGATTAAAGCCAGGAGCTCT
>NZ_JAEAGP010000057.1 GCF_015999305.1 Erythrobacter sp. YJ-T3-07
GCCGCAGTGTAGAAGAGCTGAACTCTCGCACCCGTAACAGAAGGTTTTTAGGTTGAATCATCGATATTATGTTGTAAGAAAAGTTTCTAGGAAAAGAGACGAGCCAAACCGGCGGCAGCGGGTGGGTGGGGGACCAGGGACTAATATATTTCATGGAGATCTTCTCAGGCGCCATCAGATCGTGTACACAGAGTACAGCAGGATACGCCGGCAGGGTGTGCATCGAGTACACGATGCCAAGTACCTGACAGGCGGACCCAGAAGACGTCTGGTGCAGTTGCGTCGACTCCAGTACAGGTACTAGTCGCAATGTAAAAATTACTACATACGAAACTGGAATGCGTGTCTCCATAACTTCTTCATCAAGGTGCCCACACGATAATCTTGGCAGCCCCAGGAAAAACAGTTATCAGACAAGGGGCCGTTGATCCGATTCCTACTGTACTGTACTTTTCCTTCTCACATGCTCTCACTTCGAGAGCCGATGAAAACCATGTCCACGAAGCCGACAGCTCACCAGTCGAGCATGGAATCCAGCACTGAGAAATTCGT
>NZ_JAEAGP010000058.1 GCF_015999305.1 Erythrobacter sp. YJ-T3-07
AGTCATCGTACATCGTTGCACATAGTCCATCGCATCAAACACCGCATGAAATTTTTTGAATCATATTTCGCTGCCGAGTTGTCCGCGGGACGCACGGAGGGCAGAGGTGGAAGGTCGGCGTCGTATCGGACCCCGACGCTAGACTATAGGATCCGACGAGTAAGTTGGTAGGTGTAGTTGCACTACAGCACTTACGAAGACGCTCAGATGCAGCACGGTGTAGCCATTCATGCACGAGGATCTGCAAGGACGACCGACAACTAGCTGCCGGTCTCCAAAGAATATCCAAGTTATCACATATCCTGCATATATCATATGTTCTGCTTTTGGTTTTCGGAACGTTCTCATATTGTGGTGCAACTCTCACTTACAGAGCACCACATGCGCCCTAACGATTGTCAAGCGCGCATTAGCGTGAATCCATGGTAGGCAGCCGTTCGGCACAAGTACAACAACCACGCCCAAAATATCCTTCACGTCATCGTGGACGATTTTAGCTTTGGTCTAGTTTTTCCCGCCCTTACAGTGCATGTAAAGCCATTACGACAAGTC
>NZ_JAEAGP010000059.1 GCF_015999305.1 Erythrobacter sp. YJ-T3-07
CATACAGACAGACACAGAGATATACACACAGTTACACATATGTACGTGTAAAGCACATCTCCCCATAGCCCGTCAACCTCTGACAAAGTCATGAATGTTTACACGAGAAATCGAATGATCAAGCGTTTCGAAGGACCAAGTCCAATCGGCTTCGACCACGGGCCATTATTCGAGTTCTACTATAGCATTGAGAGAAACATAACTTCAGAAACCCACATCATACGCTGAAGCGAGACGAACTGTTTCCGGCACTGCACGTTGCAACCTTGCCTTCGTCATTTGCTTGCATGTGTGAAGGAATACCGTTGTGACGCCAAGAGCACCATGTCACATGGTTCCTCTCCAACGCCTTTACATGACTTGAAGCAAATCGTATCGTCGCATTGCAGCAGTGGATTGAGTGATCTACGAGTATCATATCAACTACCAGCTGTTACGGCACTCTAAAATTTGCATCGCTGCTACCGGATACCATGTGGTAACTCTTTTCGTGTCATTCATTGACGGTCGTGCTCTTGTGCCTGACGCCATCATATTCGAGGCCCGCAAAT
>NZ_JAEAGP010000060.1 GCF_015999305.1 Erythrobacter sp. YJ-T3-07
TCTCGTCCCGGTAGTACTCCGGACACAGGTCCCTGTGGTCCATGCACACGCGGCCCACGAAAGCGCGCTGGCCCAGGGACAGGCACAGGTCGGCGAGCAGGTTCGTGGCCGGCACGTCGATGGTGGCGTAGTAGGCGGCGGTCGTGGTGCCGTGGGACAGCGTCCGCTGTACGCAGCGTGTGTAGACGCGGCGTGCCTTGGCCAGGTCCGCCAGGGACGACTCCATGGGGAAGGTGTACGTGTTCAGCCAGTCGCGGAGCGTAGACTTGCCCTCTCTCTTTTGTTGAAGAGTCATCTTTGCTGCGTTGTGTTCTGTTGCGCGATGTCTGTGTTGGATTTATTCGGTGGTGGCGGCCTGAATGGCCTCACCCTGTCTATCATCCTGGGGAGCTCCCTCATCGTCTTGTTCTGGCGTGTATTCACACTGCATCTCGACTCTCGGGAGCCTCCCGTCCTCAAATCCGAGATCCCCATCGTAGGACACATCATTGGGATGTTCAGGGGCTCTCATGGCTACTGGCCGAAACTATAGTAAAAATGCGAACCCTTTC
>NZ_JAEAGP010000061.1 GCF_015999305.1 Erythrobacter sp. YJ-T3-07
AGCTGTAATGATATTGTTTGCAATTGTTTTTAACTGGGCATTATCGCCGTGGTGCAGATAAGCAGAAGCATCCTGTATAGCAGCCTGGTGATGTAAAATCATTAAGGTGGCATAGTCGTTATCTATATCACCGGTAATAATCTGCACATCAGATTGTTTCGTAGTTTTTTCCATATTATCCATTTGCTCCTGCATAAAATCCATATCCATATTATTTACAGACAAAGACATTCTTATGGTTTTAAGCACAGCAATTTCGGCAGTTTGGTCTGTAATAACTTTTTGTGCAAATCTTTTCAAGCTGTCATTTTTCCCGGCCGATACCATTGCTTTTGACATGTTCAGGGCGCCTTCATGATGCATAATCATCATTTCACTAAAATCTACTTCCGGGTCCATCGTCATGGTCATTGCTTCCATCCTGTCCATCATAACATGCATGCTGTCCATCATCCTGTTATCATCATGGGCTTGAAGAATAATACCATCAGCATCTTTTTTACATGCAGTAAACCCAAGCCCAATTGTTAGTACAGCGATACCGAAAATT
>NZ_JAEAGP010000062.1 GCF_015999305.1 Erythrobacter sp. YJ-T3-07
CTCAGCCTTCACGTCACCACTGCTATATCCGCCGTTTGTAAAAATATGATCCAAGATGTTGGGTTCCTGGAGCTCCTCAGGCTCAACTTTGCCATGGGAATTGTTCGGACTTGCAGGGGGGGCAATCACGGCATCTTGAGTATCTGGTCGTGCAATTTGTCCGTCGACAGATTCATCGTTGTCGGACCGTTCGCCTTCAAACTCTTCGTCGTCCAGCTCTTCGCCGTCCAAATCTTCGCCTCCAAACTCTTCGTCTTCGGCAGGCTGGTCATCTTTGTGTTGCTTTTGTCGGACCGGTGCTCGCGTTTTGTGAATACTGTGGAGCACTTCATTCTCCAGGAGGTTGTCAATATCCTTCAACGACTTCCGGCTGTCGACGCCGGGCATCTTCCGTGTAAGGCCTTGCTTAGCCTTTTTGGATTCGGCTTGCATTTCTGCTGCGTCAATATCCTGGTCCGTGTTACGTATGCTGGCAATCTTTTCATCTAAAATCCTCAATTGTTCTCGATCGACAGAAGAAAAATTAATCTGTGGAAAAGGTAACAGCTCG
>NZ_JAEAGP010000063.1 GCF_015999305.1 Erythrobacter sp. YJ-T3-07
GGTCGAAAGTCTGGGGTGTTTTTTGCCGAGGACATGGGGCTCCCAAAGTTCTTTGGCGGAGGAGTAAAAGTCTTGACTTCTGTCGACAAGGGCCGGTTGATGCTGGTAAAGCCTGCATTTACTGGTGTAAAACCACCAGATCCGCCCGAGTTGATGGCTGTGAAACCTCCAGATGTGGGCGCTGGGCCCTTGGGTGCAACTGGGGCATCACCCATTACCATATCGACGTCGCCCTCTTGCTTCACACCATGGTTCATTGCGATACTAGCCTGCAATGCATCTGTGGCACTTCGGGCAGGCGAGTCTGCCCGCAGGCTAGACGGTGTATTGACAGCGGACCGTTTTATGGGGCTCTGGGCCGGACTAGGAGTCAGAGGGCCACCATACTCGTATTCCAATTGCTGGTAGACGCCCGGTTTTGCTTGTCGTAGATAGTTTTCGTACGGCGTAAGCCATCGATCGTATGAATTCTTGAGAGAGGTCGACAAGGACGACATGATCTTGCCGCTGTAACCTAGATCCCTGCCAATCTCTGCCCATTTCTTCATCT
>NZ_JAEAGP010000064.1 GCF_015999305.1 Erythrobacter sp. YJ-T3-07
CGAAAATACATGTAGAGCTGAACCTAGATGGAAGTGGTAAAGCAGCTATCCATACAGGGCTGGGATTTTTTGATCACATGCTTGACCAGATCGCAAGACACGGAAAAATGGATATGACCATTGTAACGAAGGGTGACCTTCACATAGATGAACACCATACTATTGAAGACACGGGCATTGCCCTGGGAGAAGCATTTGCAAAAGCGCTTACAGATAAGCGTGGCATGGAACGTTATGGGTTTGCTTTACCTATGGATGAGGCTGAAGCCAAAGTACTGATTGATTTTGGGGGACGTAACTGGATTGTTTGGAATGCCGAATTTAAGAGAGAAAAAATAGGAGAAATGCCTACAGAAATGTTCTTCCATTTCTTCAAATCTTTCAGTGATGCAGCCAAATGTAACCTGAACATAGAGTGCAGGGGAGACAATGAGCACCACAAGATAGAAGCCATCTTCAAAGCATTTGCCAAAGCCATCAAAATGGCGGTGAAACGAGACCCTTTATCCAACTATTTACCGTCTACAAAAGGTGTGTTATAGAGCGGCGT
>NZ_JAEAGP010000065.1 GCF_015999305.1 Erythrobacter sp. YJ-T3-07
AGAGCACCACAGGTGTATCACCGAGCCACGATGAATGGGCAATCTCTTCTAGGGCCTTCGATGTTCCAACATCAGGGACTGTTGAGAACTCATCCCTTCGAATCACGCGGCATTCTTGCCTTTTATATAGTCTGGCGACTAACAAAACATTGCTAAGAGTTTCTAACCAGCTGATGTCAAGCTCATGCATACAGCCAATTCGACGTTGTCGCAGATAGCCCGGGGTGATTCAGGTCAAGGCTATTATGGACATCAAAAGATAGATATAATCAGCACAAAATAACCGGATATGGCTCAAGAAGCGAAATTTTGATTGGAATATTTTGTTCATCTACTTCGCGATCGGTTGTTCAATTACGAAAAAGGTATAACTTCATTTAGGGTCCGATTATATTCGATTTGCTGTGGTATCCTAATATCAACGCTAGTACATGGAGTTTTCATAGAAACTCGACGTCCGTCGACCAAAGGTTCGACGCAGACCTTTCCCATATCAGTCCTGTCTAGACTACATGTCCAAGAGTGTGGTTTTATAGCACAACCCATTTT
>NZ_JAEAGP010000066.1 GCF_015999305.1 Erythrobacter sp. YJ-T3-07
AATCAAAAGAGTTCTAGCGCAACCGCGACATTTTCTAGCCCATAAATATTTGGCTGGTTTAGGCATCCCAAACCACCTCGATAATCGCCAGCGCGGAGCGCGGCGGAGTCTCGATAGAAACAACATGGAATCGTTGATCTGCTTCCTTGAACAGGTTCATCCAGTCCTGCCGGCTTCGGTCTTTTCCATTGAAGGCCATTTTCATGATAAGATCAGAACCCCTGTAGAACTCGTCAGTAAGCTGGCTCGACAGTTAAGCAAAGACTGGGCAAGAAACTGACCATGCGATCTTACCTTTCGCTAACCCGACACTCGCCGGTTCTGGCATACAAGCCTCGTTGACAAACACTCTGGCCCCCTTCTTCAACGCCGGTATCTGATTCCTCAGCATGCGTACCGCGTAATTAGCCGACCAATTGTGGAAACAGTTCCTGAACAAATAAACATCCGCGCCTACGACGACATCCTGTTCCCGGAAGAAATCATACGCCCCAAACCTGAGCCTCCCCTTGAGGTTCTCGGGAACAACAAGTCCGCCCACGACCTCGG
>NZ_JAEAGP010000067.1 GCF_015999305.1 Erythrobacter sp. YJ-T3-07
CTTGGATCTCCGACCTCTCATCGGGCTCTCGGCGCCCCCAATCCCATTTCCTGTCGAATGACGCAGGGGGACTACACTTGAATGCACGTAATTGCAGGGAGATCGGGGCTGCTGCATATGATCCAGGGGTTCGTTCTCAGGCTGCTGCATATAGTCCAGGCACCTGTCCTCAACTCTGTCATGAACATCCGATGTGCAAGTCTAATGCCATATCCTAAAGCATATGTGTGTGAGCCCCTGGCACCTTGCAGCGCATACGATTATCTAGAGATGAGCCCCTTGCAGCCAGACTGACGTACTTGCACCGAGTTCATATTATGTGGGAGAAAGATCGAAGTAGTACGTCCCACATGTCATGTAACCCGTACAAAGCTTGGCTAGTAAATTCCTATTTCTGGCCAAATGGTGGTAACCTTGCTCAGTCTGTCTTCCTGGGTTAAATTTGTATTTATATTTGGTCCTTTGTCATCGGCATTCAGGAACAAGTCTTCCCTAGAGCAGTTCTTGCTTATTTATTATATATCCAGACTCTTGGACTGAAAAGCTTC
>NZ_JAEAGP010000068.1 GCF_015999305.1 Erythrobacter sp. YJ-T3-07
CATCGGAGTTGAGATGCTTCACGGTCAGAGCCATGATAACATGCCACAGGCAGCCCTTTCCGGCTATTCTATCTGTGCAGATAGATAGAATGAGAAGCTTCAGATCATTTGTACGTGGAGAGCGGAGATGCCAGGCACGTCCCTTGCGCGTGACGACGAGCAGCCGCGTAATACGATCGAGTGTTATCAAGGTTCGGGAGCCAAAATGAAATCTTGGCTGTGTTGTTGTATCACTGTGTAATGCCACAAAGGACGCACAAGACACCAATGCCAGGTCTGGAGTTCCAGAGCGCCGTACCGGTTACGTGAAGTGCTTCACACAGGAGACGAGCCAAGGGTATCACCGTTGAAATGAACCCATGATTTCCATTTGCGACCGTACACGAATTGTTGCAACTGCGAATGACGAAGTGCAAACAGTGGTGACATTGTGTTCATGGCTAACCGATCCTACTGTAGCTCCATCTAACCCGCATGAGCCGGGAAAGTTTTATGGAGATTTTGGAAAGAAAAGACGGGAGACGATGCCTCTTTCGAATGCATGTCT
>NZ_JAEAGP010000069.1 GCF_015999305.1 Erythrobacter sp. YJ-T3-07
AAGCAATCAGATCGACCTAAATCAATTGAGCTTGGCGGTTGAGAATAAAGCGCCAGACGCGAAGAAAAATAGTCGAAGAAAACAAAAGACTATTTGCTTCAGTACTGGTCTGAGGATGAAATGAAAAGGCAGACGCCCGTTGGTCAGGTGTGATGTTCTTCTGCCTTTTGCGGTTGAGGTCGGACTGAATACCAGACGGCTGGGGCAGGAGAGACAGAACCACAGACTTGACAAAGGCCAGCAGAATTTCTTGAGCTCCAGTCGGCTTGGTATGGAACGGAAGCGACCAGACCAGACTGGGGGGTCTTGGGCAAATGGCCGGGGGATAAGCTCGACTTTGCTAAGGTCAAGGTCCCCACTAAAAAGGTCGCACCTTGGGGGGGTAAACGCACTTGGTACAGAGTAACTACCTCCCCGATGACCTGAGCTTTGAGACCTGCAGGTGGCTTTGAGCTTTGGAGCTCTGGTTTAGAGCTCTTGGTCTAGTCTACACCACGTCAGAGCTTGAGGCAGGCAAGCAGGCACATTTGATACAGTCAGATGACTA
>NZ_JAEAGP010000070.1 GCF_015999305.1 Erythrobacter sp. YJ-T3-07
GTAGAATCAAGCATGAGTGTCTTCGGACCTGTGGTATCAGTATCCGGGCCAACAGTAGTCACTGCGCATAGTCATAAGAAGAACCAAAAATGGTTCTGCTAATCCGGAGGTGCTTCCTTTTTACCCTTGTTTTATACATAGTACGCTGTCTCTAGTACCTCGTTGTAACCACCGAACTTAATACGGGAGGCTCAAACTTCGTTGCTATTGTTGTCGTTATCGTGTCAGACAGCTGGTAATGGCCATAACATGCAGTGTATACTTTTTCTGACGTGTTGCAGCTTCAGTTTCCGCCCATGATTTATTCAGATACTAGCAACGTAAGTACGTTGTTCAGAGTGACTGTTCGCCTACAGTTCCGTAGCTTCTGGATAGGTTTGGGTGAGCCGGATGAGCAGCTTCCTTGGAGGCTATTCCTGGTCAAGCTGCTGAGATGTACAGCATGTCAGATCTATGAAACGAGTAGCGAAAGAGCTTGCTTATAAAGTAAGCACCCGCATCGAAGCCCGTTTCCGCTCCCAGAAATATTTACGAGTGTACTCAT
>NZ_JAEAGP010000071.1 GCF_015999305.1 Erythrobacter sp. YJ-T3-07
CCGCTGCAAATAACACACGATATGCTCGAGGCGCTCAGGTTGACGCATGGGTTCGGGGAGGCATTCAAAGAGTTGCCAGCCTACTTTTACAAACGCTATGAGGATATAGAAGAGACCTCGTGCTTTCCAATAGATTTGTCGCACGAGAAATCTAGCGTGGTATGTGGTCCAATGCAAATGCTGGACGACATCGCTGACATTCCAGAAATTGCATATACCATACGCTATCCAGAGTTGAGAATGGGAGAAAATAGATGGGGGATCCGAACCAGTGGAATTTTCCATCAGTACGATGAAGCCACAGGCAAAAGTGTCGGGATACTATTCAGTCCAACTCCGGACTTGGCGACTTACTCAAAACTCCGCAGTTTTCTCAACAGGACTCACGAAGAAGCTGCACAGCATCCACTGCACATTCATTCGGAATTTATCGGAATATATTCTCCGAACTGGAGGCAATACATGTGTTCCATGGAAGGGAGACTACTGCCATTGGTAGGACCAACCTTCAAGCCGCTTTCCGGATATGCGACTAACATTGTGG
>NZ_JAEAGP010000072.1 GCF_015999305.1 Erythrobacter sp. YJ-T3-07
CGAGAAGCTCAATTCGATTGCCAAGAACCATTCAAGCTTTTATCGAAGACGGGAACGAACAAGCGAGGCAAACAAGCTTTTCCAAAGTGACCTACAAGATCCACAAGAAACCAAGAGAGCGCCCATGATAGAGCGAATCGCTCACCAGATCTGAAAGGTGACAAGGATCGGCGTAGTATAAGCTTGAGTTATGCTTACTGCTTTCGGCAGGTGGATCAACGGGTACCCGCGTGGGGCACGACATGATCTCCGCTAGTGCTGGCGATACCAAGAACAACTGCCGAAAGAGGATTGGCATCTCGTATGGTGGTTGTTGTGCAATATCGCCTTCCTCGGGATAGTACACAACATGAGACGAAACAGGCATTCAGAAGACTTTCCGTGTTTTCATCCCACAACGCTACGGCTTTCGGGTGCCTACTCATGGAAAGATCCTGTACCTAATCTATACTCTATATTTAATATTGGCTAAGAAGAGGACGGGTGTTTGCTAATCGGCGTTGAACAGCATCGCAACAGTTTCCTGATATAGGGGATTGCTGAT
>NZ_JAEAGP010000073.1 GCF_015999305.1 Erythrobacter sp. YJ-T3-07
GTGCCAAATGTGACTTAAAACTTGCACAGCTGCGCCAAGTTATTCGGGGTTGCAGTTCCGTCATTCGTTTTGATTATCGATTCTAGACACTATACAACTTGGAACTACTTTATTGGCACTCCATCATTACTAGACTTGTTGATGATTCTGTTGAGATTAATGTGGGGATATGAATTGTAACACTTGCAATTGAAAGACACTACGCATTCAAAGCATGATAGCTGGTGGCGTGGACCAAAGCACAACTCTAGGCGCATTGAACAACATTCAGACAAACGCCACTTCAAAGTAATAGAGAGAAAGTATGATTGAGAGAGCAACCTGTGTTAATTGTGACAAAGCTTGCTAATGTCGGAGGCCCACCCAAGCCCAGGAGCGACTTCAAGAAAGTCTACTCCCCCTCCGTGAGCGTTAGTGTGATATGGAAAGAATTGTTATGTGATACAGAAAGGTTTGCCGAATGCTTGTGCCAAAATTTCCATCTTCTTCGCCATTTCCAATGCTCCGACTCAGTAATCAAGATATCCTCCGCCGCCATTTCCTT
>NZ_JAEAGP010000074.1 GCF_015999305.1 Erythrobacter sp. YJ-T3-07
GCTGCCGTCGCCGGTGAAGATCTTCATCATGATACCATCGTCTTGCGCCTCCACGTCCATCGAGGCCTTGTCGGTTTCGATTTCCAGCAGCACATCGCCGGCGGCGAACTCATCTCCCTCCTTGACCTTCCAAGTCGCAATGTTTCCCTCGGTCATGGTTGGCGACAATGCGGGCATTGTGAAGTTTTGAGCTGCTCGCGATGCGGCGGAAGTCCGTAGACCTGGACAACCAGTTAGTATCTGCCAGCCGAGTCCTGCAGGTCAATTGAGAATACCTCTGGTAGCAGCATCTTGAGCGACTCTACGGCTTGCCAGCCGAGCAGACAGATGACAGGCCGTCGCAAAGGAAGCCATGGTTTGGTGCCAAGTGGGAGGTAGGGAATGAAGCTCAAGTGAGCTTTTTTAGGCGTTGAGATGTTGCTGTAGCTGCTGCATTACAGGAAGGTGCACTAAGATTAGTCTAGCCTCAAGTGCACCCTGCACCCTGCCACTGTGAAATGGCTTGCCCAACCCGCCAAAAAAAAAAAAAGTCCAGAGAGTATCG
>NZ_JAEAGP010000075.1 GCF_015999305.1 Erythrobacter sp. YJ-T3-07
GCACGCAGTCCGACCGCATCGTTTCGAGCCGAATGGGCTTCCAACCATCTCTGCTCATTGCAACGCCCTCAGCGCCGTTTCTTGCGCTGCGCTGCTGGGAGTAGATCCGTATAGGCTCGGGTGTACCTGACCCTAACCTAGCGACGATAGTTGGTGAGACCAACGGAGAGCTTGGCGCTCCAACGTTTTGAAAGTACAATCAGGTCGAAAACGGAAGACCAAGATGTAACTTTACATTAGCTCCACCTGCGGCGCGAGGGAACACGTGCAGCGAGAGTAGCGCTTGCGCCCTGCCACAAATATGTCAGCGGCTCTCCGAGTAAATATAGCTCAGGTAACCCGAACGGCGCCATCTTGCATTGCAGAAAGCATTACCGTACCGGCAGAGCTTCTCTCCTATGCCCAAAACGGCTCTGCTTGAGAGGGGTGGCTTTTCTTCTTTTGCAGCCCGATCGCCAAAGACGCGCATTCGGTGTTTTCGTCTCGTCGTTGCTTTTCGCCTGTTTCCCGAGTCCACATGCGGCTGCACGAACAACGAGGCATG
>NZ_JAEAGP010000076.1 GCF_015999305.1 Erythrobacter sp. YJ-T3-07
CTTTCCGCGAGGTGTTTTGCATCTGTCGCCGCGTTGAAGCCGGCATGATGATCGAATGCGAGCTTTGCCATGAGTGGTATCATGGTAAATGTCTCAAGATTGCTCGTGGCAAGGTCAAGGAGGATGATAAGTACACGTGCCCGATTTGCGACTGGCGAGTCAAGATACCACGTGATGCTGCTCGGCCGAAACTCGAGGATCTCCTATCGTGGCAAGATGAAATATCCGGTTTGCCTTTCCAACCTGAGGAAGAAGAAATCTTGCGAAAAATCATCGACAATGCCCAAGATTTCCGTAACCACATATCCGTCTACTGTAATCCCATCATGGCAACAGCCTCGGAGGCCGAAACTCAAAGGTTCTATCTCCGAAAGATCGAGGGTGCCGAGATCCTCCTTGCTTTCGAAACCAACTTCTTCCGCCAGGAGCTGCACAAGTGGAGTCCCGTCGCACCCGAGCCGCCTCCCGTGCTGGATGTGTCAAAAAGTACGAGGAAGCCACGTCCGACAAAGCTACAGAGAATGCTCGCTCAGCATGGGGTTG
>NZ_JAEAGP010000077.1 GCF_015999305.1 Erythrobacter sp. YJ-T3-07
GCCTCCAACCGCAACCTAGCTATATCGTGGCGCATCAATGCATTACAAGCCATGGAGAAGCTCGAACCAGGTGCACCAGGTCGCAAAGTTACCGTGGTCAAATATCCCACACCTTCCGATACGCCTCCAGCCTCAGCCAAAGAGTCGCAGGCTGAACAAATCACTGAACTCGACGACGATGACGAGTCGGAGGAGGAGCAGAACAAGCCGAAGATCCCACAACATATTCTTAACGACGTAATCCCAAGAGCTCCTGAAGCCTCCAAGACTTACGATTGGAATGACATTTGGGACAAGTTTCAGGCGGAACACAAAAGGCACAACGTTCGTTCCGACTGGTATGAATCAGACACAAGTGTCAACGTGAGCTTGTTCGTGAAGAACCTACCAGCAGACAAAGTAAAAGTTGACTCGGAGAAGCAATCGGTAAGTCTGTGTTACTTCAAGCGATCATGTGTACAGTTCCTAACACTAGTATAGGTTACCATTAGCCCTATTGACATCATTCCAACAGGATTGTTCACGCTAGATCTTCACGATGAG
>NZ_JAEAGP010000078.1 GCF_015999305.1 Erythrobacter sp. YJ-T3-07
GATGTGCATTAAAGTATCCAGCTGGTATTTGCCCAGGTAACGGTTGTCTATATAAATATCGCAATCTACTTTTTTCAGGTTAACACCAAAATGATTGGGATTGTAATAGACGAGGTCTACCGTAAGCGCCGTTTGGTCGTAACCGATATTTTCCACTTTGACATTCCTGATATCACGGTAATCAAAGGCCTGGGGTTTTGTGCAGGCACTTAAACAGCCGGCAACAACCATAAAAGCAAACAAGCGTATTTTTTTCAAAACATTTATTTGAAGGCAAACATAGGTTATGTTTTCCAATCCCACAGCACAATATCAAAGCCATTGCCATCGTAAGTCAGGCTGTCCAGCACCTGGAAGCCACTTTTGATATGTGCTTTCAATGACCGGGGGTTGTCCTGCGCTACATCGGTGATACAATAATCGAATTCGCCGGACAGGCACTCTTTGTAATGCTGGTACATTTGCTGTACCAGTCCCAATCCGCGATACCCTTTTGCAACACATAGCTGGCCTACCACTACATAATGGGTATTTTTCAAAAGG
>NZ_JAEAGP010000079.1 GCF_015999305.1 Erythrobacter sp. YJ-T3-07
GAGTATCTGGGGTTATAACCCGACACTCGATATCGCGGCCTGATTCTCTCGATGGGATGGTGATATTGCTCGCCTGCGGAAGCTCCCCGAACCACGGCGGTGGGAGCGCTCTCATCTTGGTAACGTCGCCCTGATCATCATCAGCTGGGAGTCAAGTAGCACAGTTTCCTTACTCGAAGACTGACAAACACGTCCTCCGTAACGAGGTCATTTTGGCGCATTCCCTACCAGACTTGTCTCGTGCTGTCGGTGATCCTCTCCGGGTTGAACAACTTGCCATCGATGATCAGGTCCGATTTCATTTTGGTACTCAGTGACGAAGAACAAAATCCGTGGTTATTCCAAACGTAAGTTTCCAGCTAACGAATGAAAGTGCATGAATTCGTCAGATAGACAGTTCAGATGCGGTTTCAACGGTACAAGCGGTTCGAACGGGAACGGGAAGTGCTTGGTAACAGCCAACAAACCCTTGCCGCCTTGCTTATGCTTTGAGTGTTCAGAGAAGCCAGTCAGTGCATCACATTAGGTTCTGCGCAATAGTT
>NZ_JAEAGP010000080.1 GCF_015999305.1 Erythrobacter sp. YJ-T3-07
TGAAGCATTCAAAACGGCTTGTTGATTTAGGATGGTAAACTCGTTGGTCTTGACAACGTGGTAGCCTGGTGAATATTTATGAAGCATCAAGGCAGAAAACAAAGCTTTCGGTCCTCAGGCAACTGCTTTTCTAGAGATCCTGAATTTAACCCGAGCATGGAGAAGCGGCAGGTCGTGCCACTTAATCAAGGAACAACCACCAGAAGCGAAGGCACGACTCTGCTCCTCCCCAATTAGATGTGATGCATCCAACTTACTCCTTCCAACTTTTACCCAGTGCCAAATTTCTTAAGCCCGATCAAGATGTCTTTCACGAAGTGTGGCACCTGTCACAAATGGTTCAATTCTTTCCAGGCCCGAACGCAACACATGGATGCGAAAATGCATTACCCACCGGCATACGAATGTGATACTTGCGAGAGCTTCTTCTCGACAGAGAGATCTCTATGGCAGCACATGGACGACAGAGATCATTGGTTCTGCAACTGCCGTGTTTGCGAACTAGGATTCAGCAATGAAATTGAGCGCGACCGACATGAGAT
>NZ_JAEAGP010000081.1 GCF_015999305.1 Erythrobacter sp. YJ-T3-07
TAATTCGTTCAGATCAATCCACATGGACAACTGCGAGTGGCAGCTCCCGCAGCTCCCGCTCCGCACCTCCTTCAACCATCCGGCCATGACAACCGACTGTAGCCAACCGATAACCCCAGATTCAAAGTTCAGAACATGTCAATCTCGAGGTCAGGATACTCCCAGTTGATACGCATTATGAGTGTTCAAGGGAAAAGAGATCTTTGTCATCAGGGTCCTCACAAGTGCCGGCCACAACCCAGTCCTTCGCAAGTTCAGTTGAAGTTGTCATTACGTACAGTATAGCTTGGTCTAAAGCTCTCTTCTTGTCTTCGATACCCACCATCGATGACTTCCATTACATTCCTTCCTGAAGGGTTGTCTGGATCCACCTAATGCGCTATTTCTGTCGAGCAGACAGTCAGAACAAAAGACGAGACATTGACATGCGAATTGCATCCTATTCTTGATCATTGTACACGTAGGTGCCGCGACTTGGGTGTGGACAGAACGCGAAACATAGCACATTCGACGCGCCTTCGAAATCTCATCAGATCGTATC
>NZ_JAEAGP010000082.1 GCF_015999305.1 Erythrobacter sp. YJ-T3-07
GTGTGATCGTCCAAGTAGCCCAACGCTCTGGCCCTTCCCATCAGAGGAATGCATCCGTGCAGACTTCGCACCATCATGGCGCGGGTAAGAGTCAATACCTTCAGGTCTGCCAATCCGCCAGTAAATAATGCGTTGGGACGTATGCTCGCTGCCTTCGCTGTTGTATATTCCTCACATAACTTCCGTTGGCAACAATATTGAGTATCCTCCCGCTGTTAAGGGAAAAATCCCGTTTGAATCTGGAACCATCAATCGGTTATCGATCCACGCAGCCCACTCTCTATACTTGCCGGGACTTGATGGAGAACGGTGAGAACAAATGGCGCTAGACCACATCAGGCTCTATTTTCTGGGCGACTCGTTTCGTCCGGAGTATAGACAACGGGGCTCTTGACTATTCTCCGCAGAAAGCGTCTAGCCAAGGTCACATTGATGGGACACTGGCTCGAGTCCCACGTACCTAGACCTATTCTCACCTGAACAGCCCCTTGATGAGACAGACTACTCATTCATACAAATACAAACGACCCATTCATCTAGT
>NZ_JAEAGP010000083.1 GCF_015999305.1 Erythrobacter sp. YJ-T3-07
CCGGCCTGCTGTTGTGTAAAATATTGCAGCTTCATGTAAGAAAGGTTGCGCAGGGTTTTGTTCCGCTCATGGCGCACCTGCATGGGTATCACAGGTTTGATTTCCAGTGCCCTGGTATGATCTCTTTCGGAATAAGTGAATACGTGCAGGTAGGATATATCCAGTGAATGCAGGAAATCGAAAGTCTCTTTGAAATGTCCATCGGTTTCGCCGGGAAATCCAACGATTATATCTACTCCAATGGCGCAATGCGGCATCAGCTTTTTAATGAGCCCTACACGATCGGCATAAAGCTCTCTGCAGTAGCGCCTGCGCATGAGACCAAGAATTTCGTTACTGCCGCTTTGCAGGGGGATATGGAAATGAGGCATGAACTTATTGCTGTTGGCTACCAAAGCAATGATATCGTTGGTAAGCAGGTTAGGTTCGATGGATGAAATACGGTAACGCTCAATACCCGCTACTTTATCGAGTTCCCTCACCAACGAAAAGAAATCCTCTTCATGCCTGCCTCCGTCGGGACCCTTGCCAAAATCGCCCA
>NZ_JAEAGP010000084.1 GCF_015999305.1 Erythrobacter sp. YJ-T3-07
CTTCCATCAGGGCGGTGGTCAAGCATAAAATTTCGGCATTGTTGAGTAGAAGCGGTTATCATTCCGAGAAGGAGTATCAGGAGTCCACGATTAGCGTTTCCACGAGAGAAGAAAGATAATTTATTCCTTTTTTGAATGAGATTTCTGGATTGTATTATAACGATTGTATAGTTAGGTTTGACGTTTGGTCACTTCGGCGTTCTCGTGAAGGCACAGTGTATCGGAACTGAAGTGTCATTCAAGTTTCAGGTCTGTGGATGTCATGTCACGTCTGACTTAGTCTAGCGACGAAGGTTTTCGAGAACTACTTTGCAACGTTCACCATATCAATGTTTAATTTAGTGCTTCCTGATTATTCCTAAAACAGTCATCACGCGACCGCTGAACCATCTTCCGGATTCTATGAAATTTATTTAATATAATTTCAGCAACAAACCTTGCTTCAAGTGGTTCTATCCAAGTTGCACTGGCTTTCTCTTAATCCGAGGCCGTTACAAATAACGGATGTTCAACAAATCGCTGTCGGCACTATTGTCTATAG
>NZ_JAEAGP010000085.1 GCF_015999305.1 Erythrobacter sp. YJ-T3-07
CCACACGAGTCCCTGGGGCTTAGCGAGGGCAGGCTTGCGTAGCCCTCGATCTCTTGAACTTTGTTATTCCTGGGCTCAGGAACCTTGTGTCAGGGGGTTCATTGTAACAAGCAAAGATGGCTTCAAGTAAGTCCAATCGTGCCAGTAGTGGCCGCAGTTCTACTCCCGCTTCTCTTTCTTCCTCTTTATACTCCGAGAACACCCCGGCCGAACGAGACGCAAGTGCCGAGAACTCTCAAGTCACGCCGAAAAAGCAAAGCACGCCGGCAATAGGGTTGATCACCAGCGACCTGGACATTCCACGCCAGCCTGACGGTGCCAAAGCGGCGTCTGCAACGGCCGAGGTCACTAACACTGCTGGTCAAATGGCCAGCCCTGGGCCAGTGCTCATGCCTCCTCGACCTGATGTCTCGAGGAGGAGATCCACGCTGCACCGGCTGTCATCCTTCTTTCCCTCGCTGATCAGTCCAACCTCCCCAGACTCCAACGGCAAGCAAACAGGGTTCTCGACGGACTCGCCCGTCAAGGAGAAGCAATCGA
>NZ_JAEAGP010000086.1 GCF_015999305.1 Erythrobacter sp. YJ-T3-07
GGCCGACAGATACAAGCCAGTTGCTGTAGGTGATGAGCGCAATGGCACGAAGAGCTGGTCCGTCACGTTGAGGCCGTCCCCAGTTGCCGTTGTATCGAGTCCCATCGACGTTATACTTAGGTTCTCCAAGGCCCTTGCCAGAAGGTAAAAAGGTTCCCGACGGGTTGGACACAGTTTGGAGCACTGCCTGTGCATGGAGGTAATCCTCAATGTATGGCTGCAAGCTCGTCTCACCAAGAAGAAACTCGTCGATGATCATCTTCAGCGTCAGGGCCGAATCTCTGGACCAAGTGTAAAAATCTGACAAGTACCGGTATTAGCCATGTGTCCATGGGCTTGAAACAAGAATGATTGACTTACAGTCCGGATTGACCTTGGAAGGACTGGCCACGACATATCCAGCAGCGGCACCTTCAGCTTGAGAGCCGTTGGGGCCAATGTTGTTGAGTGCTCCTTGGAGTGCAATTGGTCGTTCTGCTGCGATAAACGCATCAACATCAACAGCACGGCCGAGTCGCGTCGGGCTGGCCATAATCGTAG
>NZ_JAEAGP010000087.1 GCF_015999305.1 Erythrobacter sp. YJ-T3-07
GTCTCCGAATCTCTACCCAATAGCTTGGGGTCCGTTTTAAAAGTCCTGAACAGTGTTTCCTCGTGAATGTCCTTGCGCTTCTGGTCATCGGCATCATCAGCAAGTGCATCGTTCACCGTAAATCCTGCATCTGCAGCATCATAAGTGTCATCCCTCTCGTCATCGTCAGCGTCAAATGCGGAAAGAGCAGATAGGATTGCGGCTTTATTAGGTGCCGTCGAGCGATCATTCAGTATGTCGTCTGCAGTTCTCTCTGGATTTTTCTTGCCAAAGTGAAGATTTGCCACATTATGAGAAAGGTTGTCAAGCTCGTCATCGTCGAACACGTTGTGACGCGTTGGGAGCAATGGAGGCGTAGACCTCGGCGCAAGACTACTCCTGCGTCTTCTCGTTCTTTCGGGTGACCTATAACTATTAGTAATGACTCCGTTGAAAAAGCTGACAAGTGGACTGACAGTTCTTTTTTCCTATCTGCTGAGGCCAGATGTGGTGGTAGGTCATCTTCCAGCAAATGCGCAATAACTTGCTCCGTGTTGTTC
>NZ_JAEAGP010000088.1 GCF_015999305.1 Erythrobacter sp. YJ-T3-07
CGACTTCGAGAACCATATAGGGGAATGACGGCGTTACTTGGGTCTTCGGTTGTTTATATTGCTGTCCTCTTTGCATGGCGTAGCGTCAAATTTTACATGTAGTAAATATAATTCTTACGAAACTTTGCTGTCTTCGTTATTGCTTTTCAATGCTGTTGTTTCTGCAATTTATACACATGGCAAAATCCCGCAGAAATGACAACGAGTATTTATACAGTACCGTTTTCAATATCGCCATTGGCCGCTGTGAAATGAGATATAGCACACGATTTTCCCAGTGCATGCTAGTGAGTGGACAAGAGCTGCCTGTTGCGCTCACTCTTGGTTGAAATAGGCTTGCGGACGGAGAGGAAGCGATACTTGGATACAAACCATCCTCGGCATTCATCATCTTTACGAGCGACTTTCTACATCCAAATACGTGTGAGAGAGATGCCAATGAAATCCCAAAGGCCTGTAACACCATCCGTAATCGAATGACCTTACGTATAATATGCAGTATAGTGTGCGGAATGAACTCATGTAGCAACGAGCATATT
>NZ_JAEAGP010000089.1 GCF_015999305.1 Erythrobacter sp. YJ-T3-07
GTCGGCATTGATATCGCACTGCAGATATCAGGAATGTGCTCATATGGGCGGCGGCGATCATTGTGCCCGTAAATACATGCTTGTGGCAGGTTGCAGTAATTTTACGCAGAAGTGCGCTCTTTACATGAATTAGTATAGTAGACTCTAGTGACGTTGAGAGACTATCGATCATCTCTCATTAGTACAACCGACCAATCAGCTGCATACAGCGGTTCACTCGGCCGCTAATATACAAGAAAGTTGATGCATAGCAAAATAGCGCCAGCTACTTATAGTTCAAGCTTCACATACAAACCAATCTACATAGCTAATACCCTTGAGCACAATAGCACACCTATATAGTCATCGAACGTATTGCCCTGGCTTACGTACCATACATAACTACGTCAACGAAGCTCACGTCGTTCTTGTAAAGTGGCACCGATATTACCGTAGCAGACATTACTTATCATTGAAAACTTATTGAACAAAGACTATACCGTGATTTTACGAAAGCAGTAGGGGCCAGCATAACGTGCCTTTGTACACGATCCAGCCG
>NZ_JAEAGP010000090.1 GCF_015999305.1 Erythrobacter sp. YJ-T3-07
TTATAAAATTCGCTTCTTTTAAAATTTATTAATAAGTTCGTATTTTATAATATTTATAATATAATTATAATATATTATTTGTATTTTTTAAATGTTTTTAAAAATATAAAAATGTCGTTTAAATAGATTATTACGAAAATATTAAAAAATATTCGTAATATCGTATTAATTATATTTTAAAAATTAGTTAATACGTTAATAAGTCCGAATAATATATAAATATTTTTAAAATATCCGTACTTCGTTTTAAATACTATTTTCTATTCGTCGCCTTTTTTAATCTTAATTAAATTATATACGTTAAATAAATTTAAGGCCGTAAACTATTTAGCTCCGTATAATTTATCGCGCAAGTCTTTAATAATAAATAAAAAGTATCGGTTTTTAATCGTAATATTATTAAGTTCCCGATAATCGATATATATTTTTTATTTAAGTTTTCCGTTTTTATTTTTTTTAAATATAAAAAATATAAGATATTTAATAAACGAAATTAAAAATCTAATAATTCTTTTCTTAAGACTTTTTTTAATAAACT
>NZ_JAEAGP010000091.1 GCF_015999305.1 Erythrobacter sp. YJ-T3-07
GGATTCCAATTGGAACATTTTTAGGGGTCTTTTATGATGCTGGCTGGCTGGGATTGGCTCAAGTCGTGTCTGGTTGTCGATAAGCCCGAATAAGGCCCGTGCCCGCTTATCCTGCCCATGTCTCTGAGCTCCCTCCAAAAAAATTCGGGAGCTTGAAGTGACTTGAGTCTGTCGCAAGCTTCATTACTACCAAAATCTTGAGATACCCATCCCAGCACTCCATCCTAGTACATTGTATTACTTCTTTGTATACTACGTTTAGTATCCCCACACTCTCCAAGATGATGTCTATGAGAGCATTTGCGCGCTCTGCGCCTCGTACCGTTTCGCGTCTCAGTTCTGCTGCTCTGAGACAGCCCTCGGTAGCTCGCCAAAGCTCCCTCCTCAAGTCCTCGTTGTGGGCGCCTCTCCGATCATCACAGTTCACATCGGCTTTCTCGACGTCGCAGTTCAGGAGAGCACCTGCCGGCGAGGTAGACCAGGAGCTCTCGGCCAAGCTCGAAAGCGAGTTGCAGTACGAGAACGACCTCAAGGAGAG
>NZ_JAEAGP010000092.1 GCF_015999305.1 Erythrobacter sp. YJ-T3-07
CTGTTAGTGACTGAGAAGACGCGATCTGGTACCTGGCACAGACCCCTGCCTTCCCTGCTGGCGACAGAAACACACGAGGGACAAAACAGCGCCAAATGCAGATAATTTCGCCAAATGCCCACATGTCCAAGCTAAGCTTTAGTATGCATTGAACGAACGGTGCTGCCCACTTCGAGTTGCCCTTCAAAGACCCCAATGCCTCCGGATCTATGTAGAGTAAATGAGCCTCTCGCACCATACGTGCCCTCTCTTCTCGTTCCTTTCGTTTCCTTTTTCTTGGTCCCAGGGCGATCTGCAGTAGAACCTGGTCAGACGGGAGCAGCATCTTTTTTTCACGAGACAGCGGAGGTTGTGTTGTCCTGTCTTGTCGTCCGATAATTTACAGTACCGGTACCTGTTGTACTTAGTAGTTAACTCACGCACAACTTCTTCAGCCAGTCCCCAGTCCCGTCAAGCTGAAGTCGGGCAAGCATTGTCTGGAATTGAAGGACCAGCTAGACCATCGACGGCTACGATCAGCGGGCGATAGGGACCAGGG
>NZ_JAEAGP010000093.1 GCF_015999305.1 Erythrobacter sp. YJ-T3-07
GCAATACTGATGCCAGGCGACCAAAGGATCGGGCTCGCTTATCCATGCTCGAGTTGTCCCTAGGCCTCAATTGCGCCGTGGGTTAGAACAGAGCGCTCCTTTTCTCGGGCGCGCAGCTTTCCATGAATCACTTGGCTTCAGTCATCCCTTCTGAATGGCAGCCTTCACATGTGAATGGCGTGATGCTTTCTCCAACTGCAATGTTGCATATGGGCGCAGCAAGGCTCTGGCTGTTGTCAATGTCTCTTCTCCGAATCGTCAGCTTTTCTTGCGCACCAGATGGGTGTGACAAGGATCTCCGATGGCTGACTGAGAGCCCCCTGTCATTGGCCTGAACCATCAGCCCTACGACCTTCCATTGGGTGGTTCTGCTTACATACCATGTCCGGATGATATCAGAAGAAATGCGGGCCGCATATTATCAACGACGAGTCTGACTGGCGCTCATGCGAGCCGATGAGGCACGGTAACATTCCGGCCCTCGTCTACATCGCTTTCTACCCCCGATTAGCCTTTTTCGGACGAGGCTGTGAACCAT
>NZ_JAEAGP010000094.1 GCF_015999305.1 Erythrobacter sp. YJ-T3-07
CCTGTGTTTCATAATGAAAACCAAGGCTTGGATCTTGATTGTCGAGGGGTTTTCTAGATCAGCCAAAATCATCCGCTGACACTCGTCGATGCACTTGGATCCATACTCCCTCATACCCGGCCCCAGATCAGTGAGTAAAGATGTGATGCCAACGAGCGCGAGGACCAGGGATTTATCCATCATTCCAGTATGATATCTCTGCATGAGAGAGGCACGATGCAGGAAAGAAAAGACTGGAACGTGATGAATGTGCCGGAAGAAATTGTTGAACGTCCGCGCAATAATGGTTTCGTCGGGGAATGTAATATTTCTGATTGAATTCGTTAGCGTCATCATACCTACAAGCAGAACTGAACTGGGTTTGCTGACGGTTCGTGGTTTGGTGGCCATGAGTTGTACCCGCCGCCAGAGTTCGTCTGGTCGTGGACACCGTTCCTCGCGTTCCTGGAGCTGGCATCGTCGTTTGTCATCCTCCTCTTCTCTGGCGGTTCCGAGGAGACCGAATCATGGTCTGAGTTTCCCTGTTGCCCCGTCATC
>NZ_JAEAGP010000095.1 GCF_015999305.1 Erythrobacter sp. YJ-T3-07
AAGACACCCCATAGGCCCCCGGATTTTTAATAATTTGCGCTACAGCCAGGAAGCGTGGCACATAGTTCATGGTTTCCTGAGGCAGTTTCAGTGACCAGTAATCTGTAGGCAAGCCAGCCGCCTTATTGCGGTTAATAGCCTGCTGGATCCGTCCCGGACCCGCATTATAAGCCGCCAAAGCCAGTTCCAATGAACCGAACTGGTTATATAGTCCACCCAGAAACTCATAAGCTGCACGGGTCGATTCGACCACATCACGACGGCCATCATACAGGCTGGTCTGTCTTAAACCATAAATCCGTCCGGTACTTGGGATAAATTGCCACATCCCCGCAGCAGCTGCACTACTGGTCGCTGCAGGGTCATAGGAACTTTCAATAATCGGCAATAAAGCCAGTTCTGTTGGTAAACCACGGCGTTCCGCTTCTTTCACCGTATGATAAAGATAACGTGAAGCACGGGCACTTAAACGGTCCAGATAAGGTTGTCGGGAAATGAACCAGCCGCGCTGTGCTTCAATACGGGAGTCCCAATGGC
>NZ_JAEAGP010000096.1 GCF_015999305.1 Erythrobacter sp. YJ-T3-07
TTTGGGGGAATCCGGTATTCATTATGGTGAACAGACCGCCTAATCCTTGACTGTACAATGTCAGCTCTGCCGCTCCATGAACAAGAATTGTTGATGCTCACATTGTAATATGCACCATAGTCAGTTGCATGGTGTTGAGGCGCGACTCGAGGTCCGAGCGAAGTTTCCTGACATCTTCAGCCACGAAAAAAGCCCACTGTATCTTCCGAGGTGCTGTCAATAGTTTATGTCGCAGGCTGCCACGTCCCAGGGATGATTGAAAACGAGCGACTTTCATGCTGAAGGCATCGAGGATAGACTTGACATCCAACGCTTGCTTCTTGAGGTCTTCACACGAAGCGTCGTCGAATCTTGGATCATTGAGCCTTTCCAGTTGACTCAGAGTGCAGGCAACACGGCCGATGAAATCGCACTCAGCCTGGTATTCCGACGTAGCCCCACCGACATCTTTCAGAGCTATGCGGACATCATTCAGGAGTTTCAAAGCAGCCGCGATGTCACCCGCGGACCAACCAAATGACATTGTTTCTGATCAT
>NZ_JAEAGP010000097.1 GCF_015999305.1 Erythrobacter sp. YJ-T3-07
GTTCGGCTCAGCGTTTCTTTTACTTATGTTGGATATGATATCAGATTACTTGGCGAATTATATATTACAATTCAAACACACAAACGTAAGCCAGCAATACTTTAAGTGAATGAGTCGTTCTTTTCCCGCAAATTATTATACTGCTCAGTCGCTGCTTTATGCCACAACCAGTAGATGACATGACAAGAAACTTGTCAGGTGGATAGACTTGTGCTAATATCTGGACGCTGGCCATATAAACGGCGTGTAAGAACGCAGATATTTTCTGCAGTCAGGGGAAGAACTGTTCTGGGATGATATTTGGATTTGATCACATCCATGAAGTATTCTCCCAAGGCTCTGATGGATGAGACTGGACAGGCCCGCGGCTCAGAGGAAGCGATACTGTCGGAGGCCATAGATATGACCGGCTGGCCACGACCAAACATGATCCATTTCTTGGTATTGACATTTTCTGGAGAGTCAAGAGCAATCTCAAGTGTCCCGGGAAACTTGCTCGGCGGTACATCGGCAGTGGGTGGTTCAGCTTCCTTGGT
>NZ_JAEAGP010000098.1 GCF_015999305.1 Erythrobacter sp. YJ-T3-07
ACCTGGCCCCAGACGTCGTACGACTGCAAACTGAAGTGTTTCTTGCACCCAGAAATAGTAGTCCACATGCTGCAGTGCAAGACTGGCTACGTCCTGCTCGGTGATATTTTGCACCACTTCGTCGCAATCATAGACGCATGGACACCTCAAGCTCGTAAATACAATTTTACCATACTGTTCCCTCACACTCATTAGGCTAAACTTTTCTTTTGTGTCTTGCACAGCACCATGCAGCCCGGGGGAGAGCTACAATGGACGAGTCAATGATCGAATTCAAGGTCGCTAGGTGGATGTGAACTTTCTCAAGGGTTCCATGGCGTCTAGCACGTCAATGGTTGTCACGCAACGTCTCTTGTCCGTTGTGGTACCGTCCTGCACAATGCTCAAACAATTTGGGAATACCGGGCCGTGAGTATGGTCAATGAGCACGCATATTAGCCCATATGTCCTCGGCGCTGGAACCACTTCCAGCTGGCTATAACTACTTTGCGCGTTCGCACACACGAGATTTGTTCGCGTTGTTAGTTATTGCTGGT
>NZ_JAEAGP010000099.1 GCF_015999305.1 Erythrobacter sp. YJ-T3-07
CCGTTATGTGAGTGATTTTGAATACGAAAAAACCATTGCCGATGCCAACCGTGCGTTGGATAAAAGTATTGAAACGATCTTCCTCACCGGTGAACCCAAATACACATCGGTAGCTTCCACCATTGTAAGGGATATACTCAGGAACGGGGGCGATGCTTCGCCTTTTCTACCGGAAGTGGTGATCCGCTCACTGCGTTAATATCCGCTTAATTCTTCAATACAATCTTTCAGCTGATCAATGTATTTGCCGTATAATTTGCGCAGGTACCACCGTGTGAAATAATACACGGCCGAGGCCAGGGCAAGCATATAAACGACCAGGAAAAAGTACACCTGCCAGCTGGCCGAAAACAAGTGTGCAGCAATCCTGTCTATCTGCGGCACCCTGATGGGATCTTTGGAAGAGAGCAGCAGGGAAAAAGTGAAACAGACAGGGATCAGCGCCATGCAGAACTGGAAATACCGTTTGATGAACTCTTCAAAAACATTTACAATGGTTTGCAGGTTGCTTTTTACGGGAGTAGCAGATTGGCTG
>NZ_JAEAGP010000100.1 GCF_015999305.1 Erythrobacter sp. YJ-T3-07
CTCAGTCTTCCATCGCTTGATCCAACGTGCTTTCCCGGGATGGTTCCCACCTGACACCATCCGATTCTTCCATCCGTTTTACACGGCGAAGCAGAACGCGATTTACGCAGAGGCTCAAGGCTATGGCGGTCAATTTAAGGAGACAGAAGAGAAACAATCAAACAAGCCAAAGACCGAAATTGTTGTAGCCCCATTAGAGAAGCCCCCGAAGCCTTGGTACCTTGACAAATTCGACGACATCTCCATCATTCTGCAGGGAGAAAAGAGCAAGAACTTCACGAATCCCGTATATTACTACAAGGCGAACTTGCCTGAAGTAGTGAAAAAGGTTTTGGACCCAAGCCAGCAGCCGCCTAAAGTCTCACCCGAAATCCTGGAAGATTATGTCAAGGACGTTGAGGTGGACTTGAAGAATTACCTAGACGATTTGATGAGGTACATTGTCAAGAGAGAGTCAGTTTCCATGACAAATTCCACATTCCAGATTGATGCCACTAGAGAGTAAGTTTTGCAACCATTGCTTTGACTGCCCTTT
>NZ_JAEAGP010000101.1 GCF_015999305.1 Erythrobacter sp. YJ-T3-07
TATGCTTTATCTGGCATATGTCATAGGGAAAAGCAATTTCAAGTAACATGCCCGCGAGCCTTGCTTCACACGGTAGCATGCCTCGATCCATTTGTTCGTCCCTCAGCGTGAAGCTGGAAGCGAATTACAAGCTACTGTAGGCTGATACTTTTGAGCCCTGAGATATCTAGCAGGTATCCAAGTTGATGCTTGGGTAAGACCAACCCCGTGCCTCAAGCCCGATCCTCTCAGTTTTGTTCTTTGATCTTCCGGGGGGCTGAGCTTTGCATCGTCGAAAGCCGCTGCCGTCTTGGTGTCCCGAGAGTCTGGGGGGCTGCTATAGTTGAGGTTAGTACATAGCACGTCAGCATGGGACTGACCGTTGTGATGGGTATGCGCTCATCCAACAAACCAATCAATACCGGCGACGTATCTCTATAGTATTCCTCCGCCGCCAGCGATAGCGATGTCGCATGTGCATCAATGGATCCACGGGCATGGTTCTCCTGTATGTATGCAGAAGCATCCACCCTCTCGATTCAGTCCCAGAGGTGAC
>NZ_JAEAGP010000102.1 GCF_015999305.1 Erythrobacter sp. YJ-T3-07
ACTGTGTCAGGTCATGGCTTATTGACCCAGGTGTAGTACGAGTACTGAAGTCGTTGGCGCGAGAACCAGATATGCTATTTTCTCGACTCTGGCCGAAGACTGAGAAATCCGCTTGAGAACCCCTTCTGAGCGAGGTAGGAGTATCAAAAGTGGAATTCTGATTTACTGATGGATATGTCAGGCCATTCGGAAACCCATTGCCATTTTGAGTTATGCTAGGCCGTGACGGGAATGTACGAGATTCTGGAAGACCTTGTGAGCCTAGGCCATCTCGTGTTTGACTTGGTGACGCAGTGCCAGAACCCGGTCGTCCCTGGGTTGCGCCGTTCAAAGCACCCCAAGGGCTCCCACGAGTCCAGCTCGGCGTCTCGGCTTCGGATTGGTGAGTCAGCTGCGCCGAGCCAGACACAGTCGTGGGTGAGGCCTCATCGGAATCCCTTGACCCTGGAGCATCTCTTTGGTATGCGCTGCCAATGACATTTCTGTTATTCCAGATATTGTTACCATTATAAGACGCCATGGCTGGTAATGATG
>NZ_JAEAGP010000103.1 GCF_015999305.1 Erythrobacter sp. YJ-T3-07
AAGAACTCAGACACATCTGGTCCTCTTCTGCTGCGTCTCTACAAATGTACCGACTTCTCGGTCCACGACATCATCTTGGTCGACTGTAAGTTCAAGCTCTCAAGGCTGACAAACTCGTATCTAACTGTGAAAAAGCTCCCGTGTTCCACTTGTCCCTCGACACCTGCACCAACGGTGAACTCTACAACATGATCATCCGTGGTGCCAACTCGGGAGGTCTTGATGGCATCGACATTTGGAGCACCAACATCTGGGTCCACGATATCGAGGTTACCAACAAGGACGAGTGCGTCAACGTCAAGAGGCCGGCTGACCACATCCTGGTCGAACAAGTGCATTGCAACTGGTCCGGTGGTTGTGCCATGGGATCCCTTGGTTCGGGCGTCGCTGTCCATGACGTCGAGTATAGAAACATCTACACCCACCACGCCAACCAGATGTACATGATCAAGTCCAACGGTGGTGACGGTGATGTCTACAATCTCGCTTTCAACAACTTCCAGGGCCACAGCAATGCATACACCCTGGATTTTG
>NZ_JAEAGP010000104.1 GCF_015999305.1 Erythrobacter sp. YJ-T3-07
TGTTGACTTTCAGCCAGCATGGAAACTTTCGATACCGTTCAAAATGGAGGGGGCGGGGTAACAGAGGTAAAGTCACTCAATCTTATCTGCAATGGGTTTCAATCCAGTTCGACCCAGTCCCCAGCGAGTAACATCAACGCACATGATTATGATTATCACTACGGAGTACTGTGTAAAATGCTGCATGCAGCTTTTGTGTCATGATCCGTCCCTCAAGATGGAGAGGTCTTGGAGTACCGTCAACGTGGTTTCGTCCTCTGAGCAAGTCGAGAGGGCCAGGATGCACGACATCGCATCGGCGCTCTTTGTGGGGGCCGGTTGTCTGCTGCTGCTACCGCTGGCTGAAGGTAGCGCTCGTCAGCCATTGGCGTCCTCCACGAGGCGGGCTAGATCCTTTTCGTCCCGTGAGATCCGATCTATGCATCTGGAGGGCTGGCAAGAAAGAGGAGCAGAAAAAGAAAAACAAAGCAAAATTTGTCCGACGGTTCGCGTCAGACTAATAAGCTCATTCGATCTTCGTGCTGCGGTTTTCCA
>NZ_JAEAGP010000105.1 GCF_015999305.1 Erythrobacter sp. YJ-T3-07
GGCAGCAAAATTGGTTTTTAAAATGGTATCCAGCACCTGTGGCGCAATCTTGCAGCCGCAACCTGCTCCGTGAGAATATTGTGTGAGTTTGATATTTGTTGATTCACTGTTCATGCATGGTGTGGTTGAAAAACGTTTAATAACCTGTCTGCATTGTAAACGGAATTGATGTTGCACACAGGAACTTTGATAGTCAGCGTTTCGTGGTTTTCGCGGTTATGGAGACCTTTGATGTAAAGCTTGTCGTAGTAAGTCAGCAATATGCGGAAGCATTCTTTTATATTGTCTTCCAGCAGGTAATTGATGGCAGTTTTGGTTTCGAGTCCGCCCAGTCTTTTTTTAATACGGATGATGGCATTCACGAGTTTTTCCTTTTCAAATCCGCCGTATTCGTTTACAATATGGTTTAATCTTTCTTCAAAAGGGGCATCAAGGAAAAAAACGGGCTTGGTGCGCATCTGCTTAAAGAAAACAATGGGAATATTGGTAAGCCCGATGCGCTGGCTTTCATCTTCTATCCAAATGCGCCGGGC
>NZ_JAEAGP010000106.1 GCF_015999305.1 Erythrobacter sp. YJ-T3-07
AGCGACATCAGTGGTGCCATCTCAACGCTCATCTATCTCGCCACTACTTCGGAGCATGAGCTATCTGTGCCCGAAAGAATCGGAAGCTGTTCACAATCAAGTGTCTAGACCATAGCTCTCGAAACCCCATTGGTGTCTCTTGACTTCGAGGATGCATACGCACAAGTATACAGCCCGCCCTATCAGATGTCGTACGATTTGAGACACAACCAATCACAGCGATTCGGCCGACACGTTCTGGGTAATTCCATAGCAACAGGCACCATGAGCCGCAAGCTCATCCAGCCAATAATGCTTTCTCCCGTGGCCACAGGGTCCAGCTTCCAAGACTCGATCGCTAGCTATAGCTTATCGCAGCCCACGAATTGCGGGATGGTGTACCGGAAACAGTAGACGGCGCAGGGATGCAGATCAGATAGGCGTAGGTTAAGGTTAGAGCTACTTTATACAGTTTCGAGCGCTGGGTGCATATCAATTGCAAAGAGAAAACCACAAGACATTATCAGCACGACAATTCAATTCTGAGTAGGCAT
>NZ_JAEAGP010000107.1 GCF_015999305.1 Erythrobacter sp. YJ-T3-07
GCTGATTGCAGTGCGGCTCTGCCTCGTTATAAACCATTCCCTATGCTATTACCGTTCTGACTCATCGTCATTCTCGACTTTATTGAGTGGGAATGCCCTCCCTTCCCACAACCTTATCATTAACCTTCTAAACCGGGCCATTTCAGCCAGCCTCTGCGGCACGGCAATCAATCATTTCACACCTCTGCGCTACCACGACATGCGAGAAAGATGGCAGCCACACCACGAGCATTCTTTTGCTTGTGGCAAGATGAGACAATTCGGGAGGAACTCTTCGAGTTGTTACCCAAGGAGGACATTTGCAACGTTCGGCTCGCATCATCAGCATGCTGCAACCTCGTTACGAAGCGCCTCTTTCTACGAACCCACCTAACCTTTACGGCCAACACCTTCACCAAGCAATCAAAAGTACAGGCTCTATCACGTATTGGACATCACATTGAACACTTGACTTTCTACTTCCCGCACTCTGATGCGACTTTTTTACCACCACTCATCCACCCCGAGACAGGGCGTGAGATAAGCTTTTTAT
>NZ_JAEAGP010000108.1 GCF_015999305.1 Erythrobacter sp. YJ-T3-07
GCGTAGAAGTGGTATGAACATTTCATTGGCTGAGAAGCAGCGCGACAGACTATTTCTACTCAAATCCCACAGTGACTGGCTTCACTGCGACTATCCGTCTCATTGCGCTCATCGTAGAGAAAATCTCCGTCCATTCCAGCTCGAGATTATACTTGATACAGCGGATGAGGAGTCATGCCAGCCGAGTCTTTGCAGTCCTTCCACAACCCGGAGCCCTGACGACGAGCTTGAGATGAATGAAGCAGTTACTCTTCTCTCAACTCAAAAAGCTGGCAACTTGATACAAAATAACCACGAGAAAAGGCCAGTGTGCCTAGCTATTGATGTGTTAGATCTCAGTGGAGAGCAGTTGCTCGGGCTGCTCAAAGAAGACCATGATTTGATGCCACTCGACGGACACGACTCAAGTCACCGATCAATGCGAAATGGGAAGGAGACCAACAGGGAGAACGCCTCCAGCGAATTTGAAGATAGCGATGATGAAGACAGTTTCCTGCAATGGCCATTGCATGCATCCTCAGCAGGACAGCAG
>NZ_JAEAGP010000109.1 GCF_015999305.1 Erythrobacter sp. YJ-T3-07
TGGAACAGTAGTAGGTTTAACACAATTTAGAATAAAAAGATTATTAGCTTATAGTACAATAAGTCATGTTGGTTTTATATTATTAGCCTTAAGTATAAATAGTATAGAATCTATTCAAGCTTTCATTTTCTACTTAATGCAATATTCTATAAGTAATTTAAATGCTTTTGTAATATTAGTAACAATAGGATTCTCTTTTTATTTCTACGTTACAGAAAATAAAGAACATAAAGAACTTTTAGATAAAAGCAATTCACCTATCCAATTAATTAGCCAATTAAAAGGTTACTTTTATGTTAACCCTTATTTAGCTTTAAGTTTAGCTATTACAATTTTTTCTTTTGCAGGTATCCCGCCTCTTGTAGGATTCTTTGCTAAACAGATGGTTTTTAGTGCTGCTTTAGATAGTGGTTATGTTTTCTTAACTTTAGTGGCAGTATTAACTAGTGTAGTTGGTGGTGTATATTATCTTAATGTTGTAAAAGAAATTTTCTTTTCTAAACCTGAGTATAAATTAAATCCTAGATTAAAT
>NZ_JAEAGP010000110.1 GCF_015999305.1 Erythrobacter sp. YJ-T3-07
TGCCCAAAATCATACGATAGCCGCAGTTTTACAATCACTGTATCAGCCATGATCAACCTAGGGTAAGACCAACCATAGTGTTTTGCGTCCTAGCGTGACATGTGTTGGCCTTGAGCTGGCATGAGAACCAATCAATCCATAACTGCGTCGTCAGCATTGCCGTATTTGGTACTGTCGGAGACTTTCACGGAAACTTTTGCTACATATAAGGGCTTACTTTATGTGTATGGTTGATGTCGATTTGAAATGCGCTCCCAGCATCACTCGGAGCGCGCACATTCTCGAACATAATGAAAGCCGTAAAGAGCGTGGCTCTAGGCCGTCAGGAAATCGTTACTGATGTCCCCCGTCCCTCTGCAAGAGATCACCCCGGCTTTGTCCTAATCAAGACCAAGTACGTCGGTATCAATCACTGCGACTATTACTTCGTCGACGAAGACTTTCTGTTCCAAGAAAATGCGACAATTGGCAGCGAATGTTGCGGAGAGGTTGTTGAAGTCGCCGAGGAAGGCTGCGAGCGCTTCAAAGTCGG
>NZ_JAEAGP010000111.1 GCF_015999305.1 Erythrobacter sp. YJ-T3-07
CATGGTTTCAACCAGATCAGCCAAGATTTGAGTGGTGAGAGACTCGCGGAACTCGTAAAGGATGCGAGTTATTGCTGTGATTGACGCTGAAATCATGTGCGGTGTGCTACCCGCTAGACCGGCACTGACCATGGTGAAATATTCTTCGATACCTGCAGGGACGGATGGCGCATCCTTTGACATGTTGGGAACTTCGCTGTTCCTGATCAGCTTGCCTTTTGATTGCTCCAATTTCTGGCCCATCAGAACAAGCAGGTCGAAAGCTGAAGTTCTAGCCTTCTCGTTGTTCTCCTTGCATCCGATAACGACTTCCGATAGGACAGAGGGAATGAAGTGTAGCGAATCATCCGGAATGAAAGGGATCATTGCAGCGATCGCAGCAATTCGCTCTCTCCGTGCTGGAATAGACACCTTATCAGCGCCCGTCAGCAACAATTGCTGCAATTCAGCAAAACGCTCTTGCAGAGCCACCTTTCCGACTTCTGAGTTCGCTAATCGCGGGATGAGCTTGTAGGCCTTCTTTTGGAGTTGT
>NZ_JAEAGP010000112.1 GCF_015999305.1 Erythrobacter sp. YJ-T3-07
TGTATGGTAAAGCATAGCCCTTTGCTCATCATAAATTAGTGGCTTATGCGCATAGATGCGGTCAATACTTTAGTTACCTGATCATTGGTACGTTTGCAAACACAGAGCATAAAGTCGCTGCATTTGCAGCCATTGAACCTCCGTGAGGCGGAAATTGGAGTGGATGGCTTGCTACTATAGATCCTTCATAGAACTCCATGCCTTATTCATGGTGTTGGGCATTAGTCTCGTCAAACTGTCGCGCATATCACCACCCTTGCTGTTACTAGAGCCGTATGACAAGCGACAAGCGGAATCACAAACCTAGAAAAAAGATAGTTATGTAATGAGGACAAGTCGGCGATGCAAAGGATCATTTAGAACGAATTTTAACTATGAATGGAACCGCTGGGTCACTGAATTGTCTAATATGAACAGATGCACTTGACGGATCGTGCTGTAGCTGAGCATCTCCGGACGGAGGCGTCCTTGCAGCGCTGGCAAGTGGCAGTTGCCTGGGTTAATACCTAACCTTACATCGCTAGTCTAGGT
>NZ_JAEAGP010000113.1 GCF_015999305.1 Erythrobacter sp. YJ-T3-07
GTCAGAGGCTTGGTGAGGCGGTACGCGTGACTGATGGCTTCGTCGAGCTCCGACTTGGAGACCAGGTTGTTGAGAATGTGCGGGCTCGTGGGTAAGGGGTGTGGCTCCTCGATGGGGTTGCCGTCAATGTCTGTTCGCGGGTTGGAGAGGGGAGCTTGGCCCGCCGAATCCAGAGATTCGATGAAGGGTGTCTGAAGACCGCGGACGGGGTCGCCGTGGGCAGCTTGACGTTCCGATGTCAGGCGCTGCTTGATGGTGTCATGGGCGGCCTTGCGTTGTTGCATTTGTTGCCAGCGGTAGGGATCTTGCTTGGCAATGCGCTTCTTCTCTTTGGTGGTGAGGGTCGCGGCTTGCGTTAAGGGGAGAAGAGAGGGCGTCGATTGGGGTGCCGGGCGCAGGCATACTACGGATTCAGAATCAATATCTTGGAGTTTGACTGCTATATTAGCAGAGTGAGCTTACAGTTGAGTGCGCCGAGACGATGTGCGCTGGGTATTCGGGGCGGCATCTTGGGGCTTCTGATTTGATAAT
>NZ_JAEAGP010000114.1 GCF_015999305.1 Erythrobacter sp. YJ-T3-07
GTTTTCGCCCCGAAGAACGTTTTCCAATGATGAGCACTTTTAAAGTTCTGCTATGTGGCGCGGTATTATCCCGTATTGACGCCGGGCAAGAGCAACTCGGTCGCCGCATACACTATTCTCAGAATGACTTGGTTAAGTACTCACCAGTCACAGAAAAGCATCTTACGGATGGCATGACAGTAAGAGAATTATGCAGTGCTGCCATAACCATGAGTGATAACACTGCGGCCAACTTACTTCTGACAACGATCGGAGGACCGAAGGAGCTAACCGCTTTTTTGCACAACATGGGGGATCATGTAACTCGCCTTGATCGTTGGGAACCGGAGCTGAATGAAGCCATACCAAACGACGAGCGTGACACCACGATGCCTGTAGCAATGGCAACAACGTTGCGCAAACTATTAACTGGCGAACTACTTACTCTAGCTTCCCGGCAACAATTAATAGACTGGATGGAGGCGGATAAAGTTGCAGGACCACTTCTGCGCTCGGCCCTTCCGGCTGGCTGGTTTATTGCTGATAAATCTG
>NZ_JAEAGP010000115.1 GCF_015999305.1 Erythrobacter sp. YJ-T3-07
TTGTCATAAAGACCTTCTATGTCAGCTTTATTATTGTGCCTAGCCCTAGCGTTCTCTGCTCTTGTTGGGTAAAACACAATGCAAGAAGATAATATTATTCTCACTAGCATCAAGAGAATAGGTTTGTATCTTGGTATAAATCTTATGTCTTACCCAACTTATGCAGGAGGGAGTTCGACCGGTCAATTGACTCACATCCGTGCACATACAACACAAGATTCCGCAGCCAAGAATGGCCTCTCTGATCTGCAGACTGAAGAACAAGGCCAAGAGCTGGTTTCGTCGAAGAGCACCATCGGAGGCCGCGCTGTGGTCCCGACTACCCGAAACTCATGGCTGCCAGGAGCCGAACCGCGCGGACATTGCGGCGCAGCTTGTCGAGGCGGCACAACGCGAGGCGGACAGGACGGATTGGTTTCCTGAATTCAGGGCGGGTATCGATTGGGACGATATGGAAGACCTATTCGATCACGGTTTGTCCAGCTTTTGGACCGGTGACCATCCGCAAGTGCGACGCGAAATAGACTTGAC
>NZ_JAEAGP010000116.1 GCF_015999305.1 Erythrobacter sp. YJ-T3-07
TTTTGATTGAATAGACTGGTAATGGAAACTGTTTAGATGCTCTTTTCACCATCTGATGCCCGTTTGGCGCCCGTAATAATAGCCCTTCGACAGAAAACGGGGAAATAGTGATGAATTCATCAGCGAACGTGTCGTCATGCAGGTTTTCGAACACCAAGCAAGGGCCTTCCTGCGTGAAGGCATTGCAGTTTCCAGGCTCGTATTCTCTGACTCCCACCTCGGCTTCTCTCCGCACAGGAAATGTCTGTTTGCGAAAGAAGTGCTCGGGATTATGGTGGATGTCGGCCGCGACAGCCCTCAACTCCAACATTTATGTAGACATTTCACATGTCGCGCGGCGCGGGTAATCTCGGTGTTTTAGCTCGAATGGTGCCAGCCCAGCCAAATTACTGCTATGCAATGCGAAAGCAGGAAGTAGACGATGATTCCCAACGAGGTCATGGGAAGCTATGCGAACGGTGGGTAATACGAACAATGAATCATGCTAGGAAACACGACGTGATCGCTGATGTGACCCCCATCAAAAGCGTA
>NZ_JAEAGP010000117.1 GCF_015999305.1 Erythrobacter sp. YJ-T3-07
TTACCCTCCACACTTGTGGTTGATATGCTTCTTTAGATGCTAAGTGGATAGATCTAGATCCAGTGACCTTGAGTATATGCGGCGTGACGCAAGCTGTGCTTCCGGATAAGGAATAGAGAGTAACAGATAGAAGAGAAAAAAAAAGCCTACCTATCGATGATTCCATCGTATCCTGCGATCTTTCCTGGACCTCTCGTGGTAGTCCACTGGAGCATGGACATTGCTCCGCCAAGCCAAGGCATGCGGGCGTCCAATTCAAGTAACTCAGCGACACATGCCCAAATCTTGAAGTTCGCGATTGGAACCTTCACAGGGACACAATCCGGGTCGGAAATTGGAAGTGGCTGGTAGGATTTGTCGCTGCTGTAAGGACCAGTCGGCCGAACCTTCTGAACGAATAAGACCGCAGTCCGAGGAGGGAGCGAGCGAGACAGTACTAATGTACTGATCAAAACTCGAATGGTGTTGACCAGAAGAAAACACCATTGGACCGTAGACCAGAATAATGCTTGGAACGACGAACAGTAATT
>NZ_JAEAGP010000118.1 GCF_015999305.1 Erythrobacter sp. YJ-T3-07
TTCGCGCATGGTATCGGAACCAGGCTGGATCCTGACATCCCCATAGACTAATCTCCACAGGATGAGCATTGAGCCGAACCGAAGGAGTGTTGTAGGAACTAAATATGACCAGATTTTGTCCGTCGGATCCCAAGAGTTCCCACCGCTTCGCTTGGGGCTTTGAGCCCAGTTAGAACGCTTTTGCGATAGAAGTACCTTGGGGAATGACCTTACACTGGAGGGCCAGCGTTTCATGTGAGGACACAAGACCGTAAAGCATTGGCAGTTCACATGTTACCCGGAGACTTGACAGGGTCCACATGAGTGAATTTCGTCCTACACAGTAATGCCATTTTGGCGGTAACATTTCATGCACGGAGGGTCCTGGTTCGCAACTAGTCTCGCAAGGAGAAGATTGTCGTGCGGGGAAATAATCCAGACAGATATTGTGACCTCGTGCATATTGTGTTACCGCGGAATTGCGGCTCCAGGCCCTGATTTCGGTACAAATATGGCCCCTCTAGAGCTTTGCCTACACATTACGATTCCTC
>NZ_JAEAGP010000119.1 GCF_015999305.1 Erythrobacter sp. YJ-T3-07
GATGCCCTCGAATACCTCGGAGTATTTACCGCGGCCTGAAAACGACGTTGGGTCAGTATGTGTGTAGGTTGCTGGTTTGTAACCAGGGCGCTGGGCTCGCTGGCCACGTCAGGTCCAAGCACTATTGCTTCAACATACCGATTTTACGGACAACCTCGTAGTTCTCCAGAACACCCCAGCCTAAATGCACACATAAGTTAGTATGAGACTCCAACAGAACAAGGACTGAGCAATGGGGCGCCGTCGCTTTGGGCTGAGGCCATGGAAGCGCGACCACAACGAACGACCTTAAATGAATGCGCAGGCCGGAAGAGAGGTTGACATGGCAAGTGTAGACTGACTGATGTTGACGCTATCGTAATCCCAATAGCTTCTGGGCATGTTCTGGTTGACGTCGGCGTAGACCCGCGACATGATGGCGGTTTGGGGGCCGGCGATCACGTCTCGGCTTGGCCGGGTGGATGTATAACAAATGTCAAATGGGTGTAATGTAGTTGTCAATGAATCTCAACGAATGCTTTCCCCCCTTG
>NZ_JAEAGP010000120.1 GCF_015999305.1 Erythrobacter sp. YJ-T3-07
AGAGCATAATACATTTAATGTAGTATAAATGTAGATTAGTAGATGAATTTCGCGGCTTCGTTATTTACCAACAAGTCTAATCTCATGTACGGTGGAGCAACGCTATTCAATGCGATCGAGTAGAAAAGTTCTTTTAATCCGTAAAATATAAATCCTTTACACCGAGTTGGTGCAGGGGCTCGGCTGCGCCAGTTCAGCCCATCCGCCAACTGCTACGCCCTATGCGCCAGGTAATGCATCTCCAGATGGATTGTTAGTCCCCCGCGCGAGTCCATCCCTCTTTTGCACCGCTATATATGATGGCCGTTGTCTCTCCGGTCTAGTAGACCTTCTTCTTCTCGTCGATACTGAATTGGCCAGGGCCACTGTTGACAAGGAGCAGAAGGCCGCCAACGAAGGACAAGATCTGGAAGAAATCATACTTGGCAAAGTCCTTGTGAGGGTGGTGCTCGTGAAGCTATGCCAGGTCAGTAAAGGCAGTGGTGAGAAAAAGGAATTTTGCACACTTACTGTCCAAAAGTTGTTGACC
>NZ_JAEAGP010000121.1 GCF_015999305.1 Erythrobacter sp. YJ-T3-07
TTTTTCCGGGGGGTCAAAGTACCCAAACTGCCAGGACCGGTACTCGAGTACAAACTCCAGAGTAGGAGCTATCTCCGCCAAGACTTGTCAATGCACCTCACCTCTGTAGACCGGTGTCCATCAGCAGCCTTTCTCCAGGATCTTCCGCAATCACATACCATGTACAAGCTTACCAAGTCCAGGTAAGTTGGATACAAGTTTACTTCTGATTTAGCTGCCTCATTGCTGGCTCGCCATAGCCCTGCCCCTTCCTGCCTTCAACCAAGAAAGGCCACAACACGGAGAAATCGGCTCTCGTCACATTGGATTGCAGATGCAGAGTGGCCCCGCCCGACAAGCGAGACGATCTTCCGATTCACTTCATGGCCAGATCGGAGATCGTCAGGTCACCATGCCCTCGCGTGCTTCCCCGAATTCGACATGTTCGCCGTGGGGCACCAAATTGCAGTGCTCAGCTCATCTATGGCTCTACACGGATCTCGGAGCGTACAGTACTACAGGAGGTCCTGATACTTGCTCTGGTCACTCG
>NZ_JAEAGP010000122.1 GCF_015999305.1 Erythrobacter sp. YJ-T3-07
CTCTGGCATTCACTTGGGCTTGGAATAGGCCCTCGATTGTTATGAACGTGATCGAACAGGGCCCAGTACATCGCGCTCGAGACAGCCCCGAAGATGATCCCAGTGTCATCGAGTGTGGGAAAGGAGAGCTAGTTAACGAGATCATTCGGGAATGTATGCTGCAGCTAGTCCCTCTCAGATCCAGAGCATGGTCCCGCCGATACTTTGTATATTGGTTCCACCCATTGATGTCACGGTATTACAGTAACCTGGACCACATCCAATGCGGTTTCCATGCATGATAGTAATTAGGATATATATTATGCAAGTACCACCCGGATTTTGTAACCCATGATATTCCTTGATGTTCCAATGTGGCCTGGAACCATTGTTTTGTAGCGATTGTAAATTTCCATTATTGATTTCCTGGCCCAGGGGTATACAAAACCTGGGATCTATATATTGTATATGCCCGAGTGTTTGTTCCAAACTCCGACTCCGTCGCGATGCTCAATTCCAACGAGATATGCACAATCATGTGTGTCTGTG
>NZ_JAEAGP010000123.1 GCF_015999305.1 Erythrobacter sp. YJ-T3-07
CCTTTTATTCGTCCCACCGGAGAAAAAAAACCCACGGCTAGGTAGGTACATGTTGGCGTCCTACTCCGGCACGCATGCGAGAAGACATGGCAGTGCTGCCTCTCTGTCTGTGGATACAAACTTGCTTTCGGTGAATTTGCAAACACCATAGAAAGTCCAAGGGTACGGTGCCTCAAATCCCGATCATATTCATTTGCGTCAGTTACTTCTCCTTCATTATGCTATACTTCTTGATATAAGCTCGCCAAATTTACGTCTGGTTTGAGAATAGACCCCATGGTCACACTATTCTCAATCGTTAACATCTCGAGGCTTGAAAGCAGTACGACGTAGTACGTTCCAAATCCCGGATGAGCCTAACATCAAGTGTCGTGCAATTCCTTGGATTCAATTCCTTGGATTGCATTCCTTTTCTACACTATCACGATTCGCAGAGGTTCTAGTGATTTCAAGATCCCTCGCTTACCAGATGTTAATTATCGTGCTTTTTAGCAGTGAATGGTCATATCATGCTATTATCCCAACG
>NZ_JAEAGP010000124.1 GCF_015999305.1 Erythrobacter sp. YJ-T3-07
TTTTATTGTCTTGTCCGCTTCTCCCACTATCAACCGCCCTCCTGTTTTGTCGAACGTTGAGCTCATGATACCAGCCTCGGCATCTAGCGATCCAGGCTGCGCGATCGAGTCCAATGACTGGTACCTGTGACCCGATTTCCAATCCCAGAAGCTCATGGAGCCGTTATCGCCACCTGAAAACAAAACCCCCTCGTTGGCCGCAAGAGAGTTTATAACAGCATTGTGGCCGTCAAAGTTCTGCATGAAAGCTCCCTCGGGGCATTTCCATTGCTTGATGCTTCCAGTGCTGGCCGATGCGAACGTGAATTCGGTTGGGTGAAGTGCGAGCGCACGTACGCCCTTCTTGTGGTGTGTCAACACTCCCATGGTCTTGCCGGCTGCAAGATCCCAAAGACGAACTGTGGCATCGAGGGATCCGGTTAGGACCTGGGGATCGGCCGCCTGACATTTTACGTCGGCGACGGTTTGCGTGTGACCGGAGAGTACGTGTACATTGCTCCGCGTGCGCATATCCCATACTCTGGCG
>NZ_JAEAGP010000125.1 GCF_015999305.1 Erythrobacter sp. YJ-T3-07
CCTGAAGCCAGTAGAAACAGAGAATATAGGAATGCTAAATCACAGGAGGCAAATATGATCGGAGGCGCTGTCTGCGAGTACAAGGACGCGAAGTACACAATTCCCAGGCCTTCAAACATTGTTGACGTTTAGCCATACGACGCCACAAAGTATTTCTCCGTTCCACGTACGGCGTTCCAAAATGTAGCAGAAAGAAATTTACCTGTAGAACCTGTAGACACGAATACAGAGAAGGGACACTCTGGTAGTGATGGGAACACGTACAATTCCCGAAACTCACAATATGATCTCTGCAGAGCCTTTGGTGTCTTAATGTGTCCAGCGGTGAATGCATCCGGTCTACGAGCACAAGGACATAAGATAATTGCTAGAAACAAGTATTGCCTGACAACAATGGTAATAACTCACTGGCTCTCTTTTCTTGCTATGAAACTGTCAATGTCATAATAAATCAGTACCATGCTTTGTTATTTCATGTCATCATAAGTTATGACAATCAAGAGTCCTAATACGGGCTTTCCATTAT
>NZ_JAEAGP010000126.1 GCF_015999305.1 Erythrobacter sp. YJ-T3-07
TGTATAACAAACACTGACATTGTGGCCCCGGTAGTTAGTCGCTAGTCTAGTGCTAGCTCACGATATAGGGCGCCATGCGATTCAACTTCTTTGTTATTTTAAGTGTTTCTCACCTCATTACCTGACATGTCTCGATTGGAGGAGAGAAGGCGTATCTATTTCACCACAATGATTATGGTGATTACCGGTATCGTAATCGTGCGAGGCGTGCTCGGACTGGCTTGACTGGCAATCACGATCTTTCGAGCGCGAGTTGGGTACCAATACAAGGATGACGCACGAAGTGTCGAGGTAGAGGCTAATCCTGGAAGTTTTTGTGAATACGTATGCAAGACGGACATTTACCACATGCCCGGAACCTTGTGTTTGTTTGGAACGCAATCGCAACTCTGCCGGGTTTACATGGGTTGTTGTCCATGATCTCGGATCTCGCTATGGATGGGCACCGATGGTGGTAATGGTCTAGAACACCTGTCAAAATCAGTGTAAATGCCGTCCCACATCCCGACCCTGAACTATGTACTCT
>NZ_JAEAGP010000127.1 GCF_015999305.1 Erythrobacter sp. YJ-T3-07
GGAAACAAGAAGAAAAAGAAGAAGACGGGCGCACCTGTCGAAACAGACTGGAGTGAGATTTATGACCCTTCGCGGCCGACAAACGTGGACGAATATCTTCGCAGTGACGAGCGGATCTTGGAGGTCAGAGAGTGGAAGGCACTGTTGTATAGACACAGACGGCCAGCAGACAAAAAGAGGATGTCAAGTTGGGACAGCGAAGAGGAGGATGATAGGCCGATGAACAGTATGTCTATTCTCATGGTTTCTTGTGGCCAAGCAGATCTTGGTATGAGCTCAATTACTAATATACGTGACTCTTTCCTTACAGACCAGTTCGCTCCTCCGCCTTCCTATTCCTTTGCGCCGCCGCCTCCGTCCCCACCACGTGCGGCGGCAGCACCTTTACCAGATGATCGAACAGGCGACGACGCATATGCACGACGACTAGCCATGTCACAAAGCGTACCGGCACCACCACCGCCACACTCTCCTCCTCCCCCACCTGAGCCAGCGCACGCAGAGCTTCCGGTACCAATATCGGCG
>NZ_JAEAGP010000128.1 GCF_015999305.1 Erythrobacter sp. YJ-T3-07
CAATCTCAGCGACGCTAAAGATGGGCTGCCAGCGGCTGTGAAGACCATCAGCGCGCTGAGATTGGTGGTGCTTCATCGGCCGCCGCAGCCGCTGAGCATGCAGCCAATGAGAAGGAGACGAGCCTCCAACAGACTCGTGCTAGCACATCTGACCGCCACGGGGATCCTGATTCGATCGAGCGCGGCGCTGGCGGAAGCAGCTCTAGCGATAGCATCGACAAGGGACATCCTACCCGACAAGGCACGAGGAAAGTCGCCGTGCATGGCCTTAACAGGCCTCTTTTCCACAGTGATCTCACTAGCGCATTGCAAAGTGCCATCGCCAACATTGAGGCGCGGGTGAAGCACGCAGATGGTACAGTCAGCAATCCTGGTGCTGGGGCAGCGATTTAAGTGGTGTTGATGTAATGATGGGTCGCCCTGACAGATATATACCTTGCTGTTGATAAACATAGTTTGGCGCTGGTGTGGATCTTGGTTTGCTCGTTTGTATTTTTTGGTTGCGACGCCTGGATATACCTGTTT
>NZ_JAEAGP010000129.1 GCF_015999305.1 Erythrobacter sp. YJ-T3-07
GTAATGTGTTAATCATGATCATACACAATGGTGCAGACATGACAAGCCGGTTGCACCTCTCCCCGTAAGCAGCTTCGGGTAACTTTAGGGAGTCCTGTGTGGGGCTGCAACCACAAAGTCCATGGTGCTCCTTCTTAACTGCGTGCTTGCGACACCACTGCGATCATCATCTTATCACTGCTCCAGCAACTCAAATTCTCCAGTTGCCTCACTGTTCCCAATCTCATCCGCCTCCAGCAAGACTTGTGAACAAGATCAATTCCATGGCATCTCAGATTGCGCCCGATCAGACGCCCGCCTTTGTCGCGGCCATCCCCACACCGACACTGGGAGAGGGCGGGTCAGCGAGCGTCGTGTTCTTAACCTTCATCGCGGCGTCACCAACGAAATGCCTGGAAATCCTGCTCGATCCGTCAACATATCCGAAATGGAACAAATGGATCCCACGGGTTGATGTCATCTCAGCAGCACCAGCTTTGAGTTCTACCATTCCGGCTTCGGTGGCACATATTGCCGGCAAGCC
>NZ_JAEAGP010000130.1 GCF_015999305.1 Erythrobacter sp. YJ-T3-07
GTCCGACATAGCACCTCTACAAGCAGACACACTACGCAGCTCAAAATCATTGTTTGCCATGAGTCCCTCATAGAAGCTGGCTAGAGCCACAAGAACTTTGGCATTTGCGTTTAGTGTCATGGAGGCTCTGTTAGCTCTATCCTCCATGACCTGCACATTCATCAAATCAAATTCCCGTGGGTTGTAGTCCTCGTCAGTTAGGACATCTTTTGTCTGAGTCACAATTAGACGAATTTTCCTTGTGTAGGGCTAACAGTTAAACTCACACTTTTCTCAAGCCTTTGTTCGAGCCAGCGCAGGTAACCTCTCCAGTCTTCGCTAGCGTATTGTGCGAGCATCAAGTGCACTGACAGACTCGAGACGAAACTACTTTCAGCGGAATCAAATGTGCGGTCCGAATCCCTTGGTTCGAGATCTTCGCCGTCACTTTGACTTGTCCCTTCGGCGCTACCTGATAGAATTTTGTCAGAATGTTTCTTCCGAGACTATCGTCCGAGACTTTCGTCCAATGACTAACTTTTCT
>NZ_JAEAGP010000131.1 GCF_015999305.1 Erythrobacter sp. YJ-T3-07
ACCAGTTCAAGGGAAAAGTATGATCTTCACAACCACAACAATAACATGCCCGTCTCTCCGAATATGTGTCCAAAAAGTGAGGCAACGAGATTACAGATAGGCTTATACAATGTAAAGAAATTTCGTGGAAGACGGGGATCTAGACGAACACAGGTGGGCTGAGCGCAACTTGGAGAGGCGATGTGGATAAGCCAAACTGGTGGTTTCAATCATCACGATGCCGCCACTAAAGATGAGATGGACCCAGACTTAGCCGTACACAGCAAAGGGTGCATCCACTGAGTTTAATGTCGAAGGCCGCTCCGTCTTATCTCGGTCACAGCCAGTATTGCGTCAAAGAACAAAAGAGAAAGGAACGAGATCATGTGTCGACGGGTAGTAATGTGACTCGTGTGAATGTACCAGGAGGCCGCGTTGTTACTTGCCGACTGGCGGTCAGGTATATATTAAGCCCCCAGACGCTTTTGATTTGGGGGCGGCTCAGTGCCTGGAGATGAACACTAATTATGATGCAACAATCAGT
>NZ_JAEAGP010000132.1 GCF_015999305.1 Erythrobacter sp. YJ-T3-07
GACAGGTCAACGGCTCAGAGGGCGTTTCTTCAGATTCAGATTCTACGGCCACAACGACAACAACAACAGTAGATGCCACGAAAGGGGCCCCGAGAATGCCTGGATCATTCGATTGGTGACGACTCGTAGGTGCAGTGATATCCCTGCGTTGGGGTGCATAGGTCACGTACGGGGTTCGAAAATTCTGGGGCCAAAAATTGGGTCAATGGTGTTGCGAGCAAGGTCGGGAAATACTTCTGTGCGACGAGGTTTCACAGTATAGCGCAAAGCCGGGCCCGGAAAGAGCAACGTATTTAAAAGGCTATTCGCCGAAATAGCTCGACGATGAGAATGTGTAAACTTGAGTACCACGTTTTACAACAATTCCAACCACCCAGGAGTAACCATTCTCTTGGCGTTATAGCATCTGGGACTCAACGATTTACAACAATGGGAACTTGTCCAAAGACTGCGCAACTTGCTGGTTCCTTGTCCATGACTCCTCGACGTATGCTTTTCTAAGAAGCATCCAGCCATCGATAG
>NZ_JAEAGP010000133.1 GCF_015999305.1 Erythrobacter sp. YJ-T3-07
GCATGTCATTTTCTAGCGAAGATACGAGGACTGAGAACGATGGAGAATGCCTTAGAGTACTGACTCTTGTGCGGAGCTTGGTTGGCTCCAAGTGGCGTACATCCCTGATCAATGGTACGTTGAGGAAACACCCAACCGCGCCCGGACCTCAGGCTATTGACGGAGAGATAGTTTGTATTTATTGTCCAGACTTGGATTACTGACTTAAACCTATAGATGGACTAGCCATCAGCCTCATTCAGCTGGCTCGAGGCTATCGCAACTTAGCCATTAGGCGCGATGCGCTTTACACCTGCAAGCTCCTCATAAGTTCGAAGTCCAGTTGGGGCATGAAGACTCTTTTCATGGGAACTTTCACCTTATTGGCATTGGAGAGGGCTTTTACCTTGAAGGCGGTCTCGATGGGTGGGCAAGACAATGTGATTGTGCAAAATCAGTTCAGGTGGACACGGGCAAGCTGGAACAATAATCACACACAGCTGCATACGACCTTTGAAGTCATGAAAGATGCTTCAGGAGGCG
>NZ_JAEAGP010000134.1 GCF_015999305.1 Erythrobacter sp. YJ-T3-07
CGTGGCGCATCACACCGCAGTACGAGACCTTCATCTCCTTGTTGTTCGTCTTGTACTCAAACACCACACGGTCCGGCATCTGCCGTGCGTCCTCGCCACTGTATACCTGCCCATCTGGTAGGATGACGAACTCCATCTGATTACTGCTACACTTGAAAGGCAGCTCCTCCGCATTGCCAAAGTCGTGAGGATAGTTGTCTGGGAAACGAGGAATGTTAGTTTTTTGTTTCGCAGTTACGACGCGTCCTCATCGTGAGGTTGTGGAAAAAAAAACTTACTGACGCCGAGCGACTGGCCGGCGGCCGCCAGCTTGGCACCTTTCAGGAAGGCCTGCTTGATCTGGTTGGTGGTGTAGACGTGCTGGTCCTGGTGGGGGAAGTTGTTGTTGTTGGTTTCGGGGCAGGTGACGCTCGACTTCACGTCTTGCCCGATCTTCAGATCGAGGCCACCGCGGGCTTCCAGTACGCCTGGGGTTTCACTGCGGGCCTGCATGTGGGCGTCTGTCTGATAAGGATACGCACT
>NZ_JAEAGP010000135.1 GCF_015999305.1 Erythrobacter sp. YJ-T3-07
GTGATGTCATTCCATGGTCTACGTCTAAGTTGTTCCTGGCAAATTTGTGCAATAGACTTTTTCCCAGTTTTCTTGCGGACAATTTCGAGCGGCTGCGGAGAGTATTCGAGGTCTACAAATCCGTCTTGCTTGATCACCATTGCACGCCAGATCTCATGTTTATCCACAAGATCAGACCATCTCCATTGTTCGCACCACTGGAGACCGGAGACACAAACGCATGAACGACCCATTGCGTAGCACTCCATGCAAATATCGTATGTGTCTTCATCCCCATTGACAAGCTGTCGAACGCAGCATTTGCAGGTCAGGAAGCGATTGAAGATATTGGATCTGCAGTACGAGCATGTGATATTCGAGTCGAACTCAATGAATTCAGTCTCATTCTGTCTGTAACCAAACATTTCATCAACAAGGACTTCGGTGAACAGCCCAAACAGGCGTCGAAAGTCATTGGCAATTTGTTTCAAGCGTGGTGAACTGATTAATTCGTGTCCTAGACCTAGAAGACCCGCTTCAG
>NZ_JAEAGP010000136.1 GCF_015999305.1 Erythrobacter sp. YJ-T3-07
TGTTTGAGCCTTCCTGCTCATATTCTTGCGCATCGCGTATGTGTTCTTCGGAACTGCTATAAGTGTCTCTTGCCTCCATGATTGGCCCTCGTCGTACCATGGCAAGAGTCCTTAGTTTTCGGTGAAATCTTCCCGTATCCCGTTTGCTTGAGATATGCACCCTACAGTTATCGTCGTAGCACGCGCTCCAATGGAGGTTAATGTGTGGTTCTTCGTCCTCCTTCGATTCGCCTCGCCTGGCCGAGTTCAATTGTCGTCCTTTTGGCACAGGTCTAAACCCTTCCTTCTTAAGGAGTAGGCATTTGTTGGCATAGTGTCTTTTCTAGTTACAATTGTAACAGGTGATGTTCTTCTGGTCTCGTTTAGGTTAATCCCTTTTTGTAGCGTCGAGATCCATAAGTCCACTATAGTTGCCGTATGAGGTCTTACTTCTCCAGTCGTTATTTCTGTGGCCTTTGTAGTTCCTAGGCCGTTTAGTGTTGGCTTGATTTCGTTGTCTGGGTTGGTTGCCTCTTCGTTC
>NZ_JAEAGP010000137.1 GCF_015999305.1 Erythrobacter sp. YJ-T3-07
GCCTGATGAATAGAGGAAGATGTTTTCGGCAAGGGTTTGAAGAGTTGAGAAATCCACTGTAGACGTGGGTACATAGACAAGAATATATGGCGTATTGTGTTTTGTGCCCTGCGCGGCCAGATAATGACTCCTCTCTAAAGCACCATCGTTGCTAGAGCGTTCCTTACATTCTAAGTTGATCAGCTTTTTGTATACATATATGTATATATATATATACATATATTATGGTTTCTGGTAGGAGGTTGAACGCAATGTCAGAAAAGTTTGGGGCCTAATGAAGCACCTACCCTTTGTGTTTGCTTCTGTCAGCCTACACATCGAACTGGAGGTTGAAATCGCGGAACTTGTTAGACCATTGGTCGCTTCGTGCTTCTCGACTGTGATTGCGGTCATATCGCGAATACTGAATTCGGTCTCATGTCGGTAACCAAGACATTCACGACCAGTTCGTGTGCAATTAAAACAATATGGCCGAGCTCCAGCACAGACGATTCGCCTTGTAAGGCAATTTGGGCATCCA
>NZ_JAEAGP010000138.1 GCF_015999305.1 Erythrobacter sp. YJ-T3-07
AGTGCCTATTACCAGGCAGAGATATCTTAAGAAAGAATCTACAACCGATGCAAATCATGATTCGGTACATCGTCTATATGAACTGACATCATCCTCACTTCCCAATGGTGGCTCCGCGGGGGTCAACGGCATCGACTTGTCTTATTTCACAATACATTGATGTCCGAGAGGACCATTCATTGTATCATACCGGTCATCATCCCATGCCTGACTAGAACGGCCGGGAGAGGTAGGTTTTAAGCCGTGGTGGCTTCAATACGGTTTCTTCAGATAGAATATAGAAACTCTAATAGTAACATGCATCGTTGCAGGGAGGAGTTAGTTTCAAAGTTCCCGGCAACACTTTCTTTCAACTTCTTATTAATCAAGGTGTTTTGATCCTGCGAAAGCATGAGAAGTACAGATTGTTCGCCGCAGTGGCTGTGAAACTGGCGAAGATGTACCACTGACTTAGAAGTGAAAATTTATGGTGGGTTGGACATTTTCCATCAAATCACTTTTCACCTGATGAGCCCACTAC
>NZ_JAEAGP010000139.1 GCF_015999305.1 Erythrobacter sp. YJ-T3-07
CGACATAAGATGGAACTGGAATTCCGTAAGACATCCGAGACTCGCGCCTGGGAAAACGTGTCGATAGACAACTTTTCATAGATTGTCAGCCTTGTGACAACTAGGGCGTCTGTCATTCGCCTCTGATGGTATCAATGATTTTGGGATTTGCACCTTATGAGAGTTTTCTTTCGATATTGGGTTTCTGATCAGATTCTAGAAGACGAATTCCCGTGGGTTCGGTAAAAGCCATGTGTCAACCTTTCCTGTAAAACTACCAATATAGAGACATCAGTCTACCCTCCAGACCTCTTCACTAATTATCTCTACCGAGTCTTTAGCCTAGTAGTTGAATTGTACTTATTACATCTACGATTGACAATGGCTAATTTGAAAATCATACAAGCCGTAACAATAGTACGATTTCTGGTTCCGACGCCTGTCGACCTCAAGGACTATCGAACTATGGCCCAGATCACGGCTCTAGAAGTCTCTCAGACGTGATAGTAGCAGGTCTGCTTTTAAACAAGTAGAAAACACC
>NZ_JAEAGP010000140.1 GCF_015999305.1 Erythrobacter sp. YJ-T3-07
TGAACGAGTCTCGCCGCAATCTTATATTCTTTTCCGAAATTTTGGCGATGGCTTCTCTCAACCGTGGCTGCAAGTGTCCATTCGACTATCAGTCAATCTTCCAGTCATGAAGATTTAGTTGTGGTATGTGGAAGCCAAGTCAGAATGAACTCAAAGTGAAGTCCGCATCCATGAAACTACAGCAATTGATACAATTCGTGTAAAGCTAATCAATCTTTCTTGTCTGGAAATTTCGTCTTCCCTTTTCGCCCAAATGCCTTGATCAGTTCTACACCTGCCTCAGCACTTGACCCCTTCTCGACCTGTCGAGTCCAGAAAAGATCCACATCTGCCATCCGGACCGACTTGCGGCGCTGCACGGCACCGACATCAAGCATCTCCGTTGCCCTGTTGGCAGCCTCGAGTTCGTCCATATACTTCTTCCTCCTGGCATAGCGTTCGTTCCGCTCTCTGCGGACCTCTTCAGATCCTAGACGTTGCAGGACAAAGCGGATCAGCGCTCTCAGGACGAGGAAGATG
>NZ_JAEAGP010000141.1 GCF_015999305.1 Erythrobacter sp. YJ-T3-07
GAATAGTATCATGGTATATTCGACCGCATCGGCATTACGGACTCCCGAGCTTCCTTGACCAGCTCCCCTACCATTACCAGCATCCAGCATCGTGCTATATGCAGTAGAGTTTCAAGGACCCGCAATCAAAAGCTTGAATTCCAACGGTGCAGGAACCGATTTAGAAACATATTGCGGAGCCTGAGGGTCCAGCGCTCAGGCCTTGTTGCAAAACTATGTACAGCAGGTCCATAGTTAGGTAAGTAACTACTGTAGTGAAATCACATTCCGCAGGCTGCTTGAGTTGGTATACTTCTACGTTAGAGCCAAGCGACATCATGAAAACAACATGGATAGCCTTCATCCTAGGTATACCTTTACTGTATCAGCGCCAATGGTATTGACAGAAAGAAATTCTGATCGAGACATTGATCCTATACTGACACTCTTCTCTCATGCCTCTATGCACCATGCGCCTTTAAATCTTCGATTCTTGGACTTTGCCGACCTCGTTAACCTCCAACGATCTCCAGTACTTGT
>NZ_JAEAGP010000142.1 GCF_015999305.1 Erythrobacter sp. YJ-T3-07
GTTGGCTGCCTTTGACAGCATTTTATCTTCCTCAGCTCTGCCATGGCCTCGACTACATATGATTTCCATGTTGTTGGTGGCTCTTATTCCATCATATCTCCTACTATTGGGGATATTGTGGAGCTCGGCTAGCCAATGTATCACCGCTTAGTTGCGTGATCTCCTCGACTTCGGATTGATTGCGCCAAGGACGCCAGCAGTCTGTTCGAGAACTAGCAACCCCGGCCTGGTCCACTATGGACGCTCTGTAATGGATGACTGACCACGTCTATTGGAGAAAACAAACCGATACGGTTTACTCATCCAGTCGAGGTCTATACAGGACCAACCGGTTCAGGAGTGTTTAGGTACAGGATATGCTGGTACCGGCGCTGTGTTTGGACTGCATACGTTGACCGTATGCCAACCTGGACCTGCACTTTGAGAGTTACAGTCAGGAGATGGGCTGGAGCCAATGAACACAGCGACTAATCAAAAAATGAATTCTTATATCCTACCAATGCCTCGCATCCATCAATC
>NZ_JAEAGP010000143.1 GCF_015999305.1 Erythrobacter sp. YJ-T3-07
GCATGAGCCAGATCTCCAATATCGACACGTGCGCACGACCAAGATAGACTTTAGAGGGTGCAGTTGTCACTTCATTTTCCCAGAATGCAGGGTGAGACCTAATACAAAGTGTCGGTGATATACTTTGACGACAGAAGGGAGAAGAGAAGCCACGCATGGGGATTCTGTGGTTCTACATGTTCTATCAGTCATCCGTGATATAACAAAAATGAGCGTATGAGCTTGTCTGCTAACGTGCACACCGAAATTTGGGATAGCCTGGGTGCAGCTCATTGTAAAACGAATTGTATGTATAATTGGTAGACAAGGCATCCGGCGAAGAAACACCAATGGCAGCAGGCGCAGGCGTCTGCCACCTGGTCTGCCCTCGACTGACTATGGATAGAGTTGCATCTGAAGTGCCGGAGAAAGCATGAAACGGTTTTAAGGTCCTTTCGCACACATGGCATAGCCATCTCGCCCCGGGGAACTCTGGCTTTGCATCGGCATCCGTACGCAACTCAGCCATCAGCCATTGAC
>NZ_JAEAGP010000144.1 GCF_015999305.1 Erythrobacter sp. YJ-T3-07
CTTCCATCCGCTCAAGAACAGCTGTCCAAGCATCGCAAAGGTAATTACGAATGGGTATTAACTCTCAGAGTACCCAAGAGATCCCTCTCAAACACCACGAATTTCACAGCTCTTGAGCCACCACAAACTTGCGACACCATCAAGCTTTGCTTTGGATGCAACTTATATCCTGAGAAGCCACCACAGGAACCCGAAAGCGAATCTGCTAAAGCCTTCTACACCCTTCTCGTAACACCCTTGCAGATCGATGGAGAGTTGGACGCAGCAACAGAGTTAAACGAAAAGGAAAAGGCAATGGCTGTAACATTAGACATGACCGAGCAGGCTACGCCTGCAAAGTCTCTAGCCGTCTTTTCAGAAGTTACTGTGAAAGAAGTTTCACCAAGTTCCACCAAAACGGAGAAAGATAATGACAGCTTTTCAGAGCCGGTCAAATCAGTATCGCCTTCTGTGCTTGATTCTGGGATCGAGAATCCGATCGATGCGCTTGACAAGCTTGAAGAGGAGCTCGAAGCTTT
>NZ_JAEAGP010000145.1 GCF_015999305.1 Erythrobacter sp. YJ-T3-07
GTTTCACCCATACCCGGGCCGGACGTGACGGCTCTTACAGACGAAGGAATATCATTAATCAATGGCAAAGCTAATTTTTGTGCCTTTATCCCTCGTGATGGTTAACTCGTCTGCCCACCTGAAGGCGGCGTTATGGCCTGCGAGGCCAACTCTCCTCATCCACTTGGACGGCGTCAATGTCATTGGCGCGTTGGTGTGGAGCTCGATTCATAGTAATGAGCTTGGAAATAAGAGAATCAATATGATATGCGGACGATCAAACACACGGATAGATTATTCATGAGGCATTACAAGTAGAGTTTCTCTTGACTATGTGGATCTCTGCCATAACTACACCGAATCTGCTTAGATAATATGATAGTGTCAAGTACAGTACCTTATTTGCGTGAATCGAAGCATAGATCCATCAAGGTTTGACACTATTACTGATGCTCACGGTACAAAGCTATGTTGCGCCTCGTAGGGCTTATGGATGACCAAACTACCTATAGTCAGATCCAATATATTTGAGAAGTCTG
>NZ_JAEAGP010000146.1 GCF_015999305.1 Erythrobacter sp. YJ-T3-07
GGTAATTGATAAAATACAAATGTAATACCTTTATTTGGGGATCGTATTGTGAGGATTATTTAATCCCCGTCTTTCTGTAAAAAGAAAAGAATGTAACCTTAGAAAGGAAAAATTGCTAGGAGACAGTTTATGCGGGGCACAGACCCCACAAAGAGTAAATGGGAGTGTCCAACTATGTTTTATGTTTGTTTAGGTGTAATTCGCCGACAGATGTATCACTAAATAAAATATTAGTATTGCTAGGGCAAAGCCCAAGTTTCAGTCACCTTAATTGGCGGCCGAAACTAATATTTATTTGTTTGTAATAGTAGATAGCACGGTGTAAAAGCTAGCTATATTCTATCTTATATATGTATAGATGTACAAGCCTAAACACGGGGGTGCGGATAAATCTTTGATTTATTCCTCGCCGTGTTTAATAATTCTTGCTTTTCTGTAAATAGATGCTGTTCATTCAGTGTAGATTTGCAGAGTATTAAGGAGGAGAATTTTTTTTGCAGGTAGGATTTAAACTATTG
>NZ_JAEAGP010000147.1 GCF_015999305.1 Erythrobacter sp. YJ-T3-07
GTTTGACACATTGACTATTAGTCCTTTGTCATAATACACCCTTCATTATGCTGCAATCACCTCCGTATCCATGATGTATATAGTCGAGTTTTACATACGGCTATATGATCCATGACCATAATTTGATAGAATCATATGGAGTTTGTCTCACAGTTTTGTCAGTCTTAAGCATTGTATAGCATTGTGTCTGGCCCGACATGCTTACATATATATATATATATATATATATATATATATATATGCTTATTGAGGCGCTTTAAGACCATGTTGGCAGGCATGTTAATCTTCAAGAAAATGTAATCCAAGTATTAAACCTTGAATACCTTTTTAACACCAAGCACTTCAAGAATGTTGCTTTCCCAAATATACTCGTCAGAGTGCGACGCCTAACACCATAGTTTCAAATGATCAATAACCACAGTTAAGTAGAACTCATCAAAGACGTGGTAACTAGTATTTATCGATGGATTCATAGAGTCCAACAAGTTTATAGTTTCCCGCTCCATAACACATGCACC
>NZ_JAEAGP010000148.1 GCF_015999305.1 Erythrobacter sp. YJ-T3-07
GATTCATTGACTCGATTGAATCTTCACATGTGTCAAAGCCACACCACGAGCGTCTTTACCAAAACGCATTCCCCGAAGCAGCTCATCGCATGAGCTCAATTAATGAGAGCCTGTGGCCAGAGGATATTTGGGCCATGCAGATGAAATATGTTGCCATCGCGTTGAATGCTGCCGATGCCACTTTTCGAATACCAGCTGACCAGAAGTTCTATGCCTCTGTGGTAAGTGAACACAAAATTCCTCTTTTCCTGCTCCAGTTCTTTGGCGGTATTTACCTAAATAGTCTTTGGAATATGTTAATGGTCCCTGTAATTTCCTTTTTTAAATCCCCATCAAAGTTTTGCCTATCTGAAGAGGAACTTGCTGACATTGATTACTAGTGGGATCATGCCGGTGGACAGCTCATTTTGGAAGAAGCCGGTGGAGTGGTTACAGATAGCGCCGGGAATCGATTTGATTTTTCAAAGGGCCAGAGGAATTTTGCAGGTGATAACTGGGGATTTGTATTGGCCAGAAG
>NZ_JAEAGP010000149.1 GCF_015999305.1 Erythrobacter sp. YJ-T3-07
CGTCTGGTTCCGGCGAGTTGAGCTTCTATTGCAGGTTTCTAATTCTAGATTTGTAGTTGGACCGTTTCTTAGCTCGTGTCGTGCACACACCATTATCCATCAATATCTCACCGAACGTGTGGTCCGCCGAGGTGGTCTTTTGTGTACTAGTCGTCTCAGTCTCCTCGTCTGACGAAGGATCCTCTTCCACAGCATCAGTGAGTCGTCTTAGATTCTCTCTAGTCAGTTTGACCCTTTTGGATGGCTTTGCTTTCTGCGTAACTCTGGTCTTTCGAGGACGTTTTTGTGCCCGCGAGACAGTGACGGCGTTGTCGATATTTTCCACGACGTTTCCCGGCTGTTCAATTGAATCAACACCCCTCCTGGCTCTTGTTTTAGCTCGTGTTTCTACCATGACTAATGGAAATGGTCAAACAATGCAAAGTTGTTGGCCGTCGATCAGTTAGACTTTTGCGAGTTAATGCGTCTTCCTATGAGAATTATACAAATATTTTGATGAATATATGGGGTAGTACCT
>NZ_JAEAGP010000150.1 GCF_015999305.1 Erythrobacter sp. YJ-T3-07
GGGGAGACGTCCGAATCCTTCGATAAACATTCGGTAGAAGTTTGCGAGTCTTAAAAAGGATCTGACTTTTGCGACCGTAGTCGGCGCTTGCCACTTTTTGATTGCTGAGATCTTGGAATCTTTTATTCGTACTTTTCCGGGGGATATAACGTATCTTACGAAGGTAACTTGCTTTTGGTGGAATTCGCTTTTTTTAGGGTTTACAAAAAGGTTCCCTTTTTGTAGTTTTTGTAATATAGTAGCGACGTGCTGTTTATGTTCTTCGAGATCCTTAGAGTAGATAAATATATCGTCGAGGTATATTATTACGAACTTGTCGAGGAATTCTCGTAGAATAGTGTTGATTATGTTCTGAAAGCTTGCTAGTGCGTTAGTTAATCTAAAAGGTATAATTAGGTACTCGAAATGTCCGTATTTCGTCCTGAAAGCTGTTTTCCATTCTTCTCCTTCCTTGATTCTGATCAGGCCGTACGCATTAAGCAAGTCTAAGGCAGTGAACTACTGAGCTCCGTGCAAC
>NZ_JAEAGP010000151.1 GCF_015999305.1 Erythrobacter sp. YJ-T3-07
GTGGGGCCAACGAAATGGTGTAATCTGGTCCATATGATTCTATATACAAGAATTCCACCCTGCTTGGCCACCAAGTAACCATCATTCTATGCCTTGACATTTCTGTAAGCAGCTTGTGTCAATATGCGCACGTACCATCTGTGTAAGAACACAATCTTGGGCGGAACCTTGTGCGCTGCACCTTCTTCAAACGTGCCGACACTGTTGAAGAGTGCCGACTTCAAGCTGAAAACTGCCTCCTGTCTTTCGCGATCGATACGTGCGCTAAGCAAGACCAGACCATCCGAGTCTCTCAGCCCAGGGTTCAGAGGTGTGCCTCCACAACGAACAGTGATCTGGTTTCCTGCATTCTCGACAACCTCAAAGTGGTTGGAGAACTTGAGACCTTGCTCGTAGTTTGCGACGGCCAGTTGCGAGGTGTTCCAGAGGTTATCTGCCGCAGCTGAGCCGGGATTGTCATACCGCTCTTGCAGCTTGCTCTGGGTCCAGTATCCTGTGAATTCTGTCAGCTAGAAC
>NZ_JAEAGP010000152.1 GCF_015999305.1 Erythrobacter sp. YJ-T3-07
GGACTGGACTCTGCTTGCCGTTTGACAGCAGCCATAGGCATGCTAGTTGCTGCTGCCGCTGCTGCTCTGCGGATGCTGAGAATGCTAGAATCCGCCGAAGCAGAGGCCGTCACGGTGAACGGCACCGACACAGTAGCACTGACTGTCTCTAGCGAAACGGTCGTGAAAGTAGATACGCTCGTGAAGGTAGATACAGAGAATGAAGTCACCGTCGCCGTGTTATCGATGATAACTGTGGTGGGCACAGACGTGGTAAAGGTCAGCGTGCTGGTGACGGTAACCGGTACGGGGGTCACCATATTTCCACCGGTGGGATAGATGCCATCCGTAATGTATTGAGTGCTTCCGTCCTTGACAATATAGGACGACGTTGTAGGGTAAACTTCGTAAACAGTAGAACCCCCATAGGTCTTGGTTCTGGTCGCATTGCAGACAGTATGGTGGACCGGGTAGCCGGAAGGAACGTACACAGGATAGCCATTGTTGTTGGTGTCTGGGTAAGACCCGTACTGTCC
>NZ_JAEAGP010000153.1 GCF_015999305.1 Erythrobacter sp. YJ-T3-07
GGAAAATTCAGGCGCCTACCGAGTTTCCACAGGGCCTGACGGAAGAGAATATGTGGACAAGGACAAAGTCTGTCGTTGTTTAGATGAAGAGAATGTTCAGAAGATGATGGTCGTTGATCGAGCCCTGGTTTTGTCAAAAAGGAAAGGTCTCGTTGCTGCGGAGGGGCAGCTTTTGATAGTGGCGGACCTACTGGTTTATTGACTTTGACCCAAACAAGACCTACGTCAAAGAATTATTACTGTAGAAGGAGGAAAACTTGAGAGGAGCAGCCAAGCGAAACAGACCAGATCAGCACTAGTTTCGAGTCCGCATTCAGGATGGATATTTCGAATTTTTGTTTATAGCTTCACACTCTCCAAAGATGTTACTTGGGCGCGCAATGAGTGGTCTTTCTAGGAAACGGTGAACAATGGCCAGGGGTCTCCTTATTACGTATAGGTCTAATACCATGGCGCACAGTACGGTGTAAAAAGCAGGCACATGCAATTTCGCCTACATACCTCACCTCACAACG
>NZ_JAEAGP010000154.1 GCF_015999305.1 Erythrobacter sp. YJ-T3-07
CAAGGTACATACCATCAACAATCGACCCCTGCCATCAGTGCAAGGCACATGCAATTAGTTCACTAAGCTGCCACTGTAGCGGGAAGCCCCGCAATGACTATCGACTGAACTTTGGAGCTTCCCGTCAAGAACCCCAAAAAAATTCGTAGTAAGAAAAAAAAAAGAAAAATACAAGAAAAAGTCCAAATAGTCTTCTGGAAACAATAGCAGGCGCTTCGGCCTCGGAATCACCCCAGTAACCACCGTTCCAAGTTCACGTCTATCGCCAGGCCCTTCTCTCCATATCCGCGACTATGTCATCGGGCGATGCGCAGCTGTTCGAAGAGACCTTCGTGGTCACCGACTATGACCAAGCCAAATACGACCGTGTCGCTCGTATCACCGCCACCTCCAACGACAATGCCACACAGATGACGTTGGACATCAACATTGCGCTGTTCCCGTGCCGCGTCGGTGACCCCCTGAGTGTTGTTCTTGCGACCACATTAAGCTTGGATGGCAAGGGTGGAGAGGAG
>NZ_JAEAGP010000155.1 GCF_015999305.1 Erythrobacter sp. YJ-T3-07
GTCGCGAGACGTGGGCATCCGCCGAGGAGGCTGCAGAAGGCTTCCGGCGCTCGCCCTTCTACAAGACCTGGGATCCTCGCGTGCTCGAGGCGTGGATTGCTCATGGCATTCGACCAACTCCCACCGCCTTGTTCCCCGATGCACCAAGCGGTACTGTCACATTGCGCACCACAAAACACCAGGAGCTCTTCACATTCTTCAGACCCTTGTATTATTACACGAAGGAGGATGGCACGCTAGACTTGTCGAAAGTTCCTGATTTTGATCCTGCTGCACACGAGGATTTCAGAGGGCTGCCAGTCTTCCCCTTCTACCGAGCAGAAGGTGCCGCAATTCTAGCCAAGTTGCCCGAAGTGCGGCCGTCTGTGCTCTATGTCGCGGGTGAGACCTCAGACCTCAGCACTCCTGAAAAACGAAAAGTACGTCTGGAGACCACCGGAACAGCAGCAGGAGGTAACGGAGGGGCAAAAGCGGGTAGGGTCGCTGAAGTACTCATGAAGAACAGGGGCCATCT
>NZ_JAEAGP010000156.1 GCF_015999305.1 Erythrobacter sp. YJ-T3-07
GGTGGGTGTTGCATCAGCCGACATGATGAAGCGCACAAGAGAAATAGTCGAAGTGCGAGCAGTCGAAGATCTGGGCGCAAGCGCTGATGACACTCGCGACTACAATGGTCTAAGTACCCGACTTGCAGATATCCTGCGGAAACAAGCAGCTGCAAAGCGCGCGATGAATACGCAGTTACCTGAAGTCGATCTGATGCTCCTACAGGAGGATTTTGTAAAAGCAGTTTCCAAGGTACAACCTTCGTCGAAGCGAGAGGGTTTCACGACAATACCAGACACGACTTGGGCTCAGGTCGGTGCCCTACACAAGGTACGGAAGGAGTTATCGCTGGCTATTACTCGGCCCATCGACACACCCGAGCTCTTCGCCCGGTTCGGATTTCAGTCTCCGTCCGGTGTACTATTATGGGGACCGCCCGGTTGTGGTAAAACGCTTCTGGCAAAGGCGGTCGCCAACGAAGCCAAGGCAAACTTCATTTCTGTCAAAGGACCAGAACTACTTAACAAATATGTG
>NZ_JAEAGP010000157.1 GCF_015999305.1 Erythrobacter sp. YJ-T3-07
GTGGGCTGCGGCTGGTGGCAGGGAGGGCTATGAAGAGGTCGAGAATCTCGTCGCGCGGTTCGAGGAACTTATTAATGTTTATGTGGGCGCCATTGAAGAGCTTCAGAGTCGCGGCGACATCGTCAGTGTAGCGAGTAATGACTTGCAACGCGCCGTCAGTCAGATGGAATCCATTTTAGGCGAATGGGCAAAGATTCGTTCAGCATTGAAAGTCGCCAAAGGTCAGATCGAGATCGCTATGGCGTGGGAAGAGCTGTGGAACAGTGTGCTGGGTGAAGTACAAAACGAGATGGATGATCTTTGCAGGCTGGTCTTTGAGATGGAGGAGCGGAGGCACCAGTCACTCATGGCTGTCGCCAATGGAGATGGAGTCGACATTGGTGATTTGGAAACCATAGTGGAAGAAACACCATCAATCGCCGCCCGCAACAACCGCATGAGTATGCCAGCTTTCCCGCTGAGCCCGGTGTCTCCGGCCGGCCCTGTCTTGACCCAGGATGACTCGAGTCTCTTG
>NZ_JAEAGP010000158.1 GCF_015999305.1 Erythrobacter sp. YJ-T3-07
CAGACATTGATGGTCGTCCTCGTCATATCACTCTATGTCTTTCTACCATAACACCAATAATCGAGATTACTATGCCCTCTCACTGCCCCTAAGACGCACAGCTTGGCCATACTTTTGTAACTTCGTAATGAGCTGATCTCCTTGCTTCACGACATCCTGGTACTGTTTGTTCTTGTCGTCGGGCCGGTTGGTTTCAATAACGCCCTTGCCGGTGACACGGTCGATGGTACAGGGGATGCGGCCACCTGCGATGAACTTTGCGAGATCGCTGTACAAGTAATGGTAAGTAAAGGTTGCAGAGAATGAGACGACGTAACATCACAATGGAGTTAGTTGTATAGAATTGGCGTACCGGTCCAAGAAATCTACAGTGACGCCGAAGTCACTGGCCATGCTCTCTAGTCCGACAACGCGGTAGCTTTGCAACAATTGTTGGTATGCGCGGAGACGCATCTCCCTGATAAACCAACCACGATGCTCGTGGAGATAGCGATCTTGCGTGAGGAATTGCTC
>NZ_JAEAGP010000159.1 GCF_015999305.1 Erythrobacter sp. YJ-T3-07
CAAAAATCTTGCCCCATCGTATTCATCCCGTACTGTGTACCCATGTCTGGGCTTTCATCATTTTGTAACAACATCTGCACGGAGCTGTCGAAAACGTTATTCATAAACGAAGGTGACCACGGTCGATTTGTTGTGCTGCCGTAAAGTACTATGTCATCGATATTATTGAGAACATCTTGTACTTCTAATGCTTCATCACTGCCGTCACATGGCATAGCAAGGTCGTCTGGGGTTTGAGTCTTTTTGGTCTCGTTGCCTCTGAAAACTCCAAACGGACCGCGCTGCAAATGAAGATGCCGATCAGGAGTAGCACTCTCAGAATCGACGTCTAGGCAAGAAAGCTGCCTTGAGACGAATTTTGGTGGTATGCTTGACGTGAGCAGCAAGCTCATTTCCTTGCGCTCCGCCTCAGTGAATAACAAGCGTCGAAAGCGGACGCTTTCCCCTTCGGCGTCGACATCAGCGGTCCCGGAAGTGAAGAAAATGTTCTTCCCGTAACCACGGCAAGCCAC
>NZ_JAEAGP010000160.1 GCF_015999305.1 Erythrobacter sp. YJ-T3-07
GTCAGAGAAAACACGAGCGGGGCAGTAGTATCTAGGCAAGCTTGGCTCAATAATCAACCCTGTCTGCCACCATATATACACACACGAAATGCACATGACGCCGTTCGCGGGCCAATATTCGGCTTATAGTCAAGATTAGCGATGGTTTCTGCAACAGATCCTGGTCCGGAGATCCTCTAGCGACACAGAGCTTTGTGCCACGATGAAGTCGTCCGATGCGCGGACCTCATGGTCCATGTCGTTCTGTATTATGGTAAGCGGTCAGAAGGATCGACCGATGTGACATGACAAAACATGGTTTCTCTAGGACTTTATAATCTTCAATTCTCATGTCGTTCTGAATGCGTCATCTTGAAAATCTGAAATCAGTATCGGACTGGAATCTCTATCAGGCATGCCAATATCGAAACATATGCCAATAGACGTCAACACTCGACATGGCCGGACGGCTGATGAGGGCTCCGAAGCCGGTGCTGGATTTGATTCGGACAACGCCCTGTTGGAGAGCATCG
>NZ_JAEAGP010000161.1 GCF_015999305.1 Erythrobacter sp. YJ-T3-07
AATCCTCCATAGGTTGAAAAAGCATTGCTACCCACCGAGTTCAAGGCAACGTTTCCTGGCCGTATATGAGTCTTGGCAACCCCATCCTCCAATGTGATCATCAAGTCTGGCCAAGTCCATAGAGGTGTTTGTTCTAGGTGGCTTTGTTGGCAACTCGATAGCTCTTTGCTCATCTCCAGTCTATTACAGCCTCATGCGTACGCCGCCATTCTTTATCATCGAATTGGCTGGGTCGATACCAGTCTAGCATGCGGGAGAGGTAGCCGGGACGATGCGGGTATCCGATAGGAACTACCATTCCGTAGGATTGGTGGATGAAATACAAGTTAGAGCTGCAGGTCAAGCCCTGATAAGCTTTACCAAGCTTTCTATGGGACTGGCCACTTCTGCAATATTATCATGGGCTGGGGTAAAAAGTATGGCTGTAACTTGGAGTCGTATCAACCAGATGATTTGGATTACATGGAGCTGTCTCGTCCCACGAGATCATATCTAACGACTCTTGGCGCTTG
>NZ_JAEAGP010000162.1 GCF_015999305.1 Erythrobacter sp. YJ-T3-07
CTGTAGAGATGAGATGATGAGATCTTTGTTGCCGATCAAAATGTGACAGGCCGTCCAGGCACCATTACGTGTTCCCTCGCCCCAGGTCAGACGGGGATTCTACGACATACCATACTTTCGTCTCTTTGGCTGTGGTGGTGTACCGGAAGCAGGACCCGGGTGTGTTCAGTGTCAAACAGGAGCGAAAAGCTACTGACCTTGAATAGACCCGCGGACATGAGTCGTTGTATCCATGCTTGTGGATATGGCTGCTTTGTTGCGAGTCACTCGCGCTTCCTTCACCCCCTGCCAATTACCAGCAGGATGGGTGAGCTGCACAGGGATGCGATCGATGCGCGTGTGGACTGGATGGAAGTTGGACGAGCGATGCGGAGGGCGGAGAGTGGAGGGAGACGGACGCCGGCCGCATGTGCTGGACGGTACAGCGCAGCACCGCACAGCAAAGCAAAGCAAAGCAAAAGCACAAAAACAGTATTTGGTCAGATCAAGTCAGGGATAGATTCGAGCAATT
>NZ_JAEAGP010000163.1 GCF_015999305.1 Erythrobacter sp. YJ-T3-07
GATATAATAACAGAATATCGTAGTTCTTCGTTATCGTTAAACGCAAAAATTAATAATATATCGATTATTAAAGCTTTTATTAACGAGAACTTAGTAATCGAAATTTTAATAACTAAAAACTTAATAATTAAAAGTTTAATTTATAACACATATTAATAAGCTACCGAATAAGCAAATATATAAAATAATAACGCGTCGGTTATAACTACTTTATAATTATACGGTCTTTTGCGTTAAAAAGAAGTAACTACTTTTATTTCGGCGCTTTTACGACGAGCTCGCGCTTAGTTATATTCGAAATTTATATTTCGTGTTTTATATATTTAAAAACATATATTATCAAATATAACACGGCTATTAATACCGCGAAGTAATATTACCGCACTTAAGTTTTTCTTTTTTACTTTTAGTTTAAAAAATAATAACCGTCGAATTAACGCTCGTTTATTTATACGACTTTTTATAAACTTTAAATTTAAACCTCCGCTTAGTTTAACCGTACTAGCTATAT
>NZ_JAEAGP010000164.1 GCF_015999305.1 Erythrobacter sp. YJ-T3-07
TTGACGGATAAGTGGAGGATTGAGGCATACCAGCAATATGGCCATCGTTAGAAAGCTCACGAGTATGCTTGGACATTGCGCCGGGAGGAATGCGACCAATGCTTGCATTGTGGTTGTGAAAATGCTGCTGAGCATGAGCGTTGGTGCTAGCGCTGGCCGCGTTGGCAGCACCGACAGACTTGTTGGCAGCGTGAATGTCATTGCTAGAGAATGAGCTCTGCAGTTTGGGGGCAATCACCTGCGTGGGTGACTTGAGCATGCCACTGTTTTCAGATCCAGCTTCTTTCAGATAGCTGAAATCAAGACCTTGCTGCTTTGTAAGGTCAAGTGAATGACGGAAGCCAGCACGAGCTCCAATGCTGTTAGCATCAGAGGATGTGCTGCCATGACCCGAAATGACAGACTCGGCAGAGGCCATCTGAATGGACTCAAGGTTAGAGAGACTCTGCTGAGGTCGGTGAAGCGAAGTCATCTTGCTGCCCCAGCCGTTGGAAGCTTCAGTAGTGGCAGG
>NZ_JAEAGP010000165.1 GCF_015999305.1 Erythrobacter sp. YJ-T3-07
GTCAATGCTGAGATGCTTTATGCATCAGTATTGCATTTTATGCTTGTTTTTGGGTGACCTCTCCCCTGACTACATCCGAACTGCGCTTCTGCACGGATCTGATCCGCTCACTGGCAATTCGTGGGACTTCTGCATGAAGCTCCCCCTTCAGCCGCCTCCCGGATTTTCAGCTGAATGAGCGGCAACTGTAAGAGGAGCTGGCCATGTAGCAGCCTCGTTGCCCTTGCGAGTTCAACTTAATAAATCTTTTGGGTCAATAGTCGCATTTTTACGATGTTGTACGCTGTCTCATGGTAATTGATCAGCTGCTTGTGACCATATGAGGAATCAAGACAGGGGTCTGGTCAAATTTCACGAACGCCGCCCGACACACCTCAACCTACAGTATATACATACACAAGAGATTCGATGACGACTATATTCACTGACGATTCATTATATAGCTCTAGCTGACTATCTGATATATAGCTTGAAATGGACTGGTTCGATGTTCGATACCCCCCCTTTTCTC
>NZ_JAEAGP010000166.1 GCF_015999305.1 Erythrobacter sp. YJ-T3-07
CTGTATCGTGCGCTGCGGCGGATTACCACTGCAAAACCACCCGTTTTAAGGCGACGGCTCTTGGGTCAGGTATGCTTGGTGTGGGAACAAGGACCAGGCGACAAAGGGTCCTGAGTGGATTCTGGATGGAGCTGTGGTTAGGCAAGTCATGCGATGACAAACAGTCGAGACGTTTGGTGGATGTCGTTTGTTTTTGGGCTTGTGTAGTAGATTATTAGCTTAGAGATGGTGAAGCTGGGCTGCTGGCTAATAAGTCGCACGGGGGCGCAGGTGATAGCTGAGGAGGGAGCTGTGTCACTCAAGATGAGACAAGATACAGTAAGGTGGGTTACAGAGGCAGCTTGTTCAGTGCAGGAGTAGGAAATCAAATCGAAGCAAATCACTAGAAAGCAATTGAAGAAGGAAGCGACCTCGAGCTGAAGATTGTGCGGTCCGAGCAAGTTGAGGCAATCCGCGCGTTCAACCACCTGATAGCATTTAATATACACGAATACCCTGAGTTGGTTTGTTC
>NZ_JAEAGP010000167.1 GCF_015999305.1 Erythrobacter sp. YJ-T3-07
CACAAGCCCCGATTACAAGGGACAAGATCCTGAACAAGCTGCGCTCGACTTCCGAAACCGAATCAGAAATTACGAGAAAGTTTACAAGACAATTGACGGTGATGGTGACGAGAGCAGTTACACCTACCTCAAGATCTTGGACGTGGGGAGTCAGGTCATTATCAACCGCATAAAGGACTATTTACAAAGTCGGGTAGTATATTACTTGATGAACCTCCACATCCGCCCAAGGTCCATCTGGTTGTCTCGGCACGGAGAATCCATGGGTCTCATTGGTGTCCCCATCATGGGCTGGCACTCGAACGCAGCGGTCCGATATTTTGGTGTCTTCCTGGTCACTGCTGGAGCCAACTCCAACGTGCCGGCAGCCTTGTCATACCAAGCAAACAATATTCGTGGCCAGTGGAAGCGGGCTTTCTGCAGTGCTACCTTTGTTGGGTTTGGAGGTATTGGTGGTATCGCTGGCAGTTTAGTCTTCAGGTAAGGCTCTCCCAACGTTTCATTCCTGGC
>NZ_JAEAGP010000168.1 GCF_015999305.1 Erythrobacter sp. YJ-T3-07
GTCATTTTTAGGTTGTTGCAGCTATGGATGCGCGATGTCGGTAAGAAGCGGGAACGAGAAGCTTTCGAGGTCGGATTAAGTCTGAAAGATCGTAGGAAGTTTTTAAATAACCGAAACGATATCTCGACGTTATCGAAGCGACCGTTTAACGTAGTCGGCGTAATGTAAATGCGCAGCGATTTCTTGTCCAACACACGCAAAATAGCATTCCGTGCAAATCACTACACGGAATTGCCAATCGACCATCCGCAGAAGTGACCATGAGATCGCAATATAGCTCCCGAAGCACTTGGTTTGCGTTGTCATAATCCATGTAGCAGGAGTAGGACATGTTGCTCTGGAAGTAGCCTGCTTCGGATCTGCCGACAAGCGAGGGAGGATCGGATATATCTTGACCTGCGGGAATAGTATAGGCTGAATACCACCATTGCGGACCGACTGGTGTGTTGGACTGTGCCTCGAGGCAGCTGCTTTGGTATGCAACCTGGGTTGAAGCTATAACGATTGTAT
>NZ_JAEAGP010000169.1 GCF_015999305.1 Erythrobacter sp. YJ-T3-07
CTCTGACAAAAGGAGTTTAAGAGCGTTTTGTTGCTTGCCCACACTTGCTGATGTTGACTCAATCGCGATAGTTATATCCCCTTACTCATCGACTCTCCTTGTTGGCTATGAATGATACGTATCAATAGCAAGAATCGCTCATCGCAGTTTTGATTCTAGCCAGTATTGCCTCACTTGGGACCTCCAGTTCAAAAATGTTTCTTACTTGATCTTCTCGCATCCTCATGTCACCTCCATTCGGCAACGAATGAACCTCCTGTATACATCGATGGCATCCTACGCCTCGCAAGCGCTCGGCCTGGGTACCCACGCTTATGTGACACTGACTGCCAACCCCTAAGGATCTCCCAGTCTCGCATCTTGAGTCTCGAAGGAAGGCTTTGAATACACTGGCATATCGTGATCTTTGATGCGCTGATACCTGAATCCACCACAAATAATCACGGCATGCCACGATCAAACCTATGTTGATGGTGCTAGACTTGAGCAGGCAGGTGGGGTCTAATCCGG
>NZ_JAEAGP010000170.1 GCF_015999305.1 Erythrobacter sp. YJ-T3-07
AGTCGCCGTGTCCTCGTCCCTGCATGCTATCCGTCCTCACAACGAAAGCATCTGCGACTACTTTGCGGGCTGAGCGGCAGACTGCCCAGAGATATCTTGGCGATCGTGCGGCTCATGGCAATCATTGCGTTCATGGTAGATCAAAAGCTTGAACCTAGTCTATTAAGGTGCTTGGCTCGACAACACATACTGAAATAGCCAGTTCGGCATCTATACTCTTTGTAATAACGACGACTGGCATGACAGCAGTCTCGTCTGGCTCAACTTCATCTCATAGCATCGACAGGTCGAGTAATACGATCTAGAACAATGTTTCTTTCCCATAAGTCAGACCTTTCAATGCACGCCGTCCGAAAGCTAGTCACCGGAAGCGGGCTGGGGGTTGATTGAATTTCGTCCAATCTGCGAAACCTTTGAGGAGCGGCGGCCCACCAGGCTTCTCCTGCGATCACGTTGTCCGTATTGCTTTCCGTGTCAGTGCCGGCACTATCCTGTTTGGCTTGGCAGTGT
>NZ_JAEAGP010000171.1 GCF_015999305.1 Erythrobacter sp. YJ-T3-07
CCGAAGTCTGTGGGTAGATCGAGAATTCGTGCGATCTCGTCCTTGATTTCGTTTTTGAGTCCTTGATAAAACAGCATGATTTTGGTTTCCTTAGTGGTGTCGAGTCGAGCCAGGATTCTTTTGAATTCTGCAATGTAGCTAAACGCTGAAGCTTTCTGTTTTAAGTTCTCAAGTTCTCGTTCGGCTTGTCGTTTCTCATCCGGGTCTTAGAACAAGGACTTAAAAGCGGTTTCGTATCCTTCGTAGGAGTTGAAAATGTTTTGTGTCTCAGTTTTGCAAAGTTCTAATTGCCATTCTTTCTCGCTTGCTTCAGACAAGTATGGTTCAAACTACGCAAAGGCTCGTCTTTTTAGGTAGGATGCTGCATAGATGATACGTTGTCGTTCGGTTCTGAAGCTATTGGTATAGAATAGCTAGTAGGCTTTAACTTGAGCTAAATATCCTCTCAGTCCTCCGATGGTTCCGTCGTATGGTGCGGGAGCGCTGAGTTTTATCTTACTGACGTGGTT
>NZ_JAEAGP010000172.1 GCF_015999305.1 Erythrobacter sp. YJ-T3-07
GTTTTCTGCAAAGCATATGTATCTCATGGCGTCATGAAAGGTGGTGATGAGTTCTGGATGTGTTGAAATTATTCTAAACTGGTAGCTCAGTGAGTGGATCTGGTATACAGAGTAATGATACACTTTATATATAAAACTCTTCATCAATAAAGACTTCCAGCTCCTTTTTGAACTCCTCAGGATATGATACATTCGTGATGACGTTCCCAACGTCCACGTGCCAATCATCATAAATGCCCTCCACGTCTGTCGAGACACCGCCACCTTCAGTGACATTCTTCTTCAACGTAAGACTCGAAGGCGTGAACTCCGTCTTGCGGGTCCACCACTTCCACGCCTCCGATTTTGGTAGACTGTCGACGCCACCCGCTGCTTCCGCCTTCTTCTCTTGATCCTGGAGGTAATGCGGGTTCGAAGCAACTTTGGCCTCGCGCAGTAGGTAAAAGCTAGCACCGACGTCGAGAGTGTCATACAAGGCCTTATAATCCGCCCCGAAGCATGCCCGTGCA
>NZ_JAEAGP010000173.1 GCF_015999305.1 Erythrobacter sp. YJ-T3-07
ATCCCGTTTTCTGCATTCATTGAAGGCATCACCAAGCTTCAACCACGCTACTACTCCATCTCATCTTCCTCTTTAGTTCAGCCCAAGAAGATCTCCATTACTGCCGTTGTTGAGTCCCAGCATATCCCCGACAGAGCGGATCCTTTCCAGGGTGTTGCGACCAACTATCTTCTGGCTTTAAAGGAAAAACAAAATGGCGACCCCAACCCCAAGCCTTTCGGTCTTACTTATCATATCACCGGTCCAAGAAACAAGTACGATGGTATCCATCTTCCGGTCCACGTCCGCCACTCAAACTTCAAACTTCCCTCTGATCCTTCGAAGCCCATCATCATGATTGGTCCTGGTACTGGTGTTGCGCCATTCCGTGGATTCGTACAGGAGCGTGCGAAACAAGCTGAGGATGGCGAGACAGTTGGAAAGACTTTGTTATTCTTTGGCTGCCGTAAACGAACAGAGGACTTCATGTACGAGTCCGAATGGGAGGTCTGTACTCTTCAAGCCTGATT
>NZ_JAEAGP010000174.1 GCF_015999305.1 Erythrobacter sp. YJ-T3-07
GTTCTCAACGGTAAACCTGTAGATTGTTGGCCGCGACGACTAGACAACCAACACATGAGCCATTACGCATTTCGTTGATGGTGGCGTGCAGCACGCACATTTGGGCATATGTTGGATTGTGGGATTTCCGATGAAACGAAGGATCTTTGAAAAGCAGTTCCAACGCATGCAATTGGTCGGCGGTCGGATTTCCGGCAATGATCTGATTTGACTTTACCGCGCGACGCGTGTAATTGGTCAAATTGCTGGAAGGCATGGTCTGGATTCCTGACAGTACATTTGGGGATTGATAAAGTCGCATCTTTCGGCCCCGCGTTGCAGCCACACAGCTCTGAGGGGTTTTGCACGGGTTTATGACTTGAAATGGGGAGGTCAACGGGATGATGATAATCGGCAGGAATATAATGGCAGATCGACTTGAATATTACCGGATGCGAGATGGCGCCTAATGCAGTTACCAGGGCATGCGGGTGTAACATATCCAAGCTATGAAGTCACCAAGATTTTGT
>NZ_JAEAGP010000175.1 GCF_015999305.1 Erythrobacter sp. YJ-T3-07
GCGCCAGTCGGTGGCCAAGAAGATCTCGGCCGTTGGAGGTGTCGCGCCCGAAAGTCTACTGCATGCTATAGCGCCGGCCACCTCGGAACTTGAGGAGCCAGCACCGGCGCGCGCACCAATGGCAGATATGGGTGGCGCGGGTAGGCCTTATCGCCCTGGGGCTTCAAGATACCATGCTTATGTACGTCTAACAGATTTGTTTGCGAAGCAACCCTCACCAGGGCCCGAGAACGATGTCGAGTCGGAACCTTTGCCGGAAGAAACGGTTTCTGTTCGTGAGCCTATTAAGGAAGAGAAGGAGAGAAAACCATTACCCAGCAAGCCCACCCAACGGAAGGCCGCCGCACAACAAGCAACTAAAGCGCAACCTGTAGAGCAGCGTGCCAAGGTTTCGCTGGGGAAGAAGATTGAAGGCGACGAGGAGGAGGAGGAGGAGGAAGAAGAAGAGGAGGAGGAAGAGGAGGAAAAAGAGGAGGAAAAGAAGGAGGAAAAGGAAGAAGAAAAACAAG
>NZ_JAEAGP010000176.1 GCF_015999305.1 Erythrobacter sp. YJ-T3-07
GTTGGCTTGTCGTCCGGACGTCTGGCTCCAGGCCAAGTGTGACCCGGGCTACCCTGTAGCACTTTTCGGCTACCCTGTACCCAGGTTACCCTGTAGCGGCCTACCCTGTAGCGCTGTACTTCGAGGGTCCGATGGGGTCCATGTCACAAACAGGTGAGGTAGCCGGGACATAATAAGCTTGCTCGGGTCCCCGAGATCTGCTGATCAGAAAGCTGCTTTTAGTCTCTCTCTAGATCCGGTTTTCGTCTATGAGGGTCGTCTTACACCTCGAGCCTACCCTGTAACGGCCTACCCTGTAGCTGTTCTGGTTTCTTTTCCTCCGGCAACCAACGAGGCGGCGACGATATAGTGACTACCGTTGAGCACCGCTCGCTTCCGCGAGTAGCACAGAGTAGGGCTCATCTCGACCACGCTAAAACTCGTAGAAGAACCTGTTGGTATTGTCATATTTTCGTTTTGTCGACATTTTTCGACGTTGTTGCGTGAAATTGTGTTAGCAACCCTAGGC
>NZ_JAEAGP010000177.1 GCF_015999305.1 Erythrobacter sp. YJ-T3-07
TCCTCATCAATTGTCTACTCTATGTACAAAGATGGGACAGGAGCACTCATACAGGGCTCACCCGGTCCACGCCTGCGGAGACTAGTGGAGGTGCTTCACGAAAAAGATCAGGCCAAACGCCTCATCCTCAACCATTTAGGTGGTGACGAGTTTATGCCAATCAATGTTTCTACACATAACTTGCCGTGCAATGCATCGATTTCCTTCTTTTTGACATCTGCACTTTTCACAGGTCGAGGCGTATGTATGTCTCATTACCGATTGGAGTAGTTCACATGCAATGGCGAAGCTTGATACCATCATCTCTTGGCGCCCAATCACCCCTGCATTGGATGACACACTGATCTTTATCACTGCCGTTCTGGACATTTCCTTGTCTGTGAAGCATTTAGAGGGACCAGGATAGCATCATTGACGATGTTGTTTTTGATGAATGTGGTGTTGTTCACAGCCTGGACCAAATCTAATTACGCACGTGGTTAGATAAAGTGTAACTCGAGCAGTGGTC
>NZ_JAEAGP010000178.1 GCF_015999305.1 Erythrobacter sp. YJ-T3-07
CCGATAAGAGAGGACGAGCGCTACGAGGAGTGGGATGGTGAGGTTGACGAGGGTGGCGAGAAGGAGGGGCTGCGCAGCGAAGCCGAGCGCAGCGACCAGGAGCTCATCTTCTCGAGGAAACCCATAGAAATCAAGTCAAAGGTTACATGGGAGCCCGAACCCCAGTTGACTGCTGATCAGTATGTCTCTCAAGAGCACAGATGCTTGACAATGTACTAATCTTGTGCTGCAGGGTCGAGGAGATTGAACAAAAGATTGGTGCCGGTTTGATTGAAGAGGTTGTACAAATGGCCGAGAGTGAGCTCAAGCTTCTCGACCTCATGCTCCAGGCCAAACCGTAAGTAGACTGGATAGATGATCTTCTAGGAATGTGCTAACTTTAAAAACAGCTGGGAGGAGCTGGAGGAGAAGCCCACAGAGGGCCAATGGACTTACTTTGAGCGCAACTCGGCATAATGTACCAGACTGGAGATGTAGACCACATCTTGCTGCTAGATGATGCTTCGAT
>NZ_JAEAGP010000179.1 GCF_015999305.1 Erythrobacter sp. YJ-T3-07
GAGCGCTTACCCGCTCGCTGCACTCTTACATTGTGCAGCGCGTAAAGTACCTACGGCCTCGACCTGCAGCTCCGCCCTGGCTGCATTCAACCTCGATTCACTTTTGTGTGTGTGTGTGTGCCATCATGGGGCCTATCTCCGTGCTGCCACCTGTACAGTTCCGCCGCACCATCCTAGCTATGTATCCATCATAATGGCAAGGTTTTCTCATCATTCAAAAGCAAGACCGGGTGAATCGATCCCTTGCAGTTGCGATTTTGAATCGCAACCGCTGCCAAGAATATTTGCTTTTGTCTTACGCGGCCCCTCCATATGCAACTATCCGCCAGCCAGGGATATAATTCAAAGACATCTCCACGGTATTTCTGTATTCCCCGATCCTGTCTCAGAAGGATTGGCGCGCACTCCTGAAGGATCGATTGGGCAGACCTGCTGTTTGCGTAATGTTTCTCAGTAGACTGGATCTCTCGGCCATAGAACTTTTTTTTTATCCTTGGTGGAGATGGTC
>NZ_JAEAGP010000180.1 GCF_015999305.1 Erythrobacter sp. YJ-T3-07
ATTACGAGCATGTACGACGCAAGATAGAGATGTGGAGAAATAAGAACCAAGGGGACGACAGAGAGAACATCGAAGGAAGAAGTCCGCGGCAATTGCCATCGATTATACACGTTGAGAGTGCCGTCTCGCCGGCTCTGCTGGTCGAGCGAGAACAGACTGGCGATCAGGCTAAGACCTCCGATGAGACGCTTGTACGACGCTTTGCGATAGCTAACACACGAAGGCGTCAGCAATTCCTGTACTGGGAGGCTCATCCAGACTCACCCGAAGCGAATGTGCCGAAAAGGAAGTCTGGCGCCTTCAATGATGGTAGATCAGAGTTTGCCTATACGGTCCACACCATGTCGTCCGTTGCCAAATCTGCCATCGCTTCGTGCGCTTTGCAACTGGATGAAAATGCAACTACCTACGCACCCTCGATTGTGAATGACGTTGCTCAAGATACGATACGAGTTCCAGATATACCGCTATCGTCAAAACTTTCCGAAACCTTTGAATGTCCATTCT
>NZ_JAEAGP010000181.1 GCF_015999305.1 Erythrobacter sp. YJ-T3-07
CCAGCGACGACGTCTCTGTCGTGTAGTGCGTCAGCAGCAGATGGCCGGAGTGCGGTTGGACAATAACACATCTGAAAGTTCTACATATGTTTTAGACTGCTGCATGATTATACCAAGACCATACCACATTTGAGCCTTTTCAAGCGTCACAACCTGCATACCAGCGAGTTAGGCCTACGTGGTAGGAACACCATGTCTACAACCTCAACACCGCCAGAGCGGTCAACGGCAACGCCGACTCAAACCAAAGATATCGAAATGCCTACCAAGGCAGAGCTTTACGAGATTGCTGCCAAGTCTTTACAGACCGGAGCCCTGACTGGTGAGCTGACACAACCCGTCCTTATTTGTACAAGTTATACTAAGCGCATTAACTCAGGCATGATGGGTTGCTTCGTTGGTCTTGGTTCTGGCATCATGAGGAATGCTCCACCTGCTTTGTTTGCAGCTTTCGCTGGTTTCCAATGGTTTACCCTTGGTTCGAGTTTTGTGGGTAAGGATTCCGTA
>NZ_JAEAGP010000182.1 GCF_015999305.1 Erythrobacter sp. YJ-T3-07
GCACATTACTGGTAAATGTTTCGCTACGCATATTCGCCAGGGAGGCCAATGCAGCACGAGATATGATCTAGGTTTAGGAACGTTGTTCCCGAGAAGGCTCACACAAGCATGGCTTCGAGCTGGTCCAGGCTCGCATCGAAGTCCGAGGCAGTCACGCAATGCTCAATGACATCTTGGTCATGGCGTTCTGGATGACAGGCCAAATCTTTTTCGGACCCGGCCGTGATTAATGACATGAGAGGGGAACTGGCGCGAGGCGGGTATCAAAAAGAGCACGATACGCGCAGTGTTGATATTGCTTATGTCAAATCATCGTGTCCCGTCTTGTTGTCCACGCTCGTGGAGACAATCACCGATTAAATGGCAAGTACCTCCTCGAGAAAGGCAGCATCCTGACGAGACCCGCCCGTGAACAACCACCTGCCGCAGAGGATCTGGGGAGACACGGTCCACGAATTCAACCACAAGCGATCCGTACACGAGCCACGCACTCCACGTACTGACCCC
>NZ_JAEAGP010000183.1 GCF_015999305.1 Erythrobacter sp. YJ-T3-07
GTCCAAGATGCACGTAATGGAGGTTCTTTCCAAGCTGTGCGATAGAGTAGACAGCCGCATCCGAAATGTTGCCGCACTTGGCAAGAACCAGGTTGCGAAGTCGTGGCGCTGCTTCTATAATTCTTTCGACGGCACGATCTGTGAGACGGGCGCAGCAGGTCAGATCCAGGATACGGAGGTGCTCGTACACTCTGCCATAGGGCAAAGATAAAAAGGCCGAGTCGTCGATCAGTTCACAATTGGCCAGTCGAAGTTCTCGAAGAGACTGGCCTTTAGCCAACAAGGCCGTAACCGGCTCGTTGCCGATATTACGGCAGGAGTGAAGGTCAATCTCGAGGATGTTCGGACAATTGTTGGCAAAAGCAACGACCGCATCGTCGCTAAGTTGATCGCAATCATTCAGTTTAAGCTAACCATGTCAATCAGCACCGTTTTCTCAGGAGGGTCAAGGAAATGGCCAAAGCCTATCGTCGCAGGACTTACTCTCTTGATGTATCTGCACGCCTC
>NZ_JAEAGP010000184.1 GCF_015999305.1 Erythrobacter sp. YJ-T3-07
GCCATATTCATGATTGGCCACTGTACACGCCTGCTTGTCAACAAGCGGAAATTCCCAGCTGGCCTCTCTGGTGTTTTGTCGCCCCTCGTTATTCTAACAAGGTGTGTAATCTATATAGGAAATCGGTTATTGCCCCACTGACAACTCATGAACAGAGTCTTTCGGCGCGTCCTTATTAGAAAGATTCCTGGCTTCTCGTCAGCTGGTCATGCTCTCCTCTACACTGTATATGGGGCCATCAACATCGGCTTGGTCTTTGTCGGACTGGACACGAGCAGAATGACAAACTTTGCTGCACGGTTTGGCTGGTATGTATCTCACGAATATCTCATCGCTCGATACAAACTGACACAGGTTGCAGGATGGCTGGCGCGAACTTTGCCCTCGTCGTGTTTTTGGCTCTCAAGAATACCCCTCTGGCTATTCTGACTTCATATTCCTACGAACGCCTCAACCCTCTCCATCAGGTATCTGGATACGCAACCATCATTTTCATGGTTATCCACG
>NZ_JAEAGP010000185.1 GCF_015999305.1 Erythrobacter sp. YJ-T3-07
GTCCTTGATGGGTTCAGACTAGTTATGGTTGTTGTTACCGTACAACTCATGATCCGTTATCTCCATCTCTTGAGCACTTACAAGTTATCCTTGCTGCATGTGTCGACACTTTTAATTTCTGAGGTTAGCCTGGATAGCTATTGGAGTATGACCAGATATTTGATATAATTTCAACCTACGATGCCGGGTGACCCTCCGCTCATGCTTGCAGTTGTGGTTTTTGGTCAAGCAACAGGTGCGAGAGCCTATGCACTCGACAGCATGCACAGCCCAGTCGTGCCAAGGAAGGCGCTGATCATGGCCATAACTACACAACAAACCTAAGTGCCAACGGATGTTTATTGCTAAATGTTTTCGTAGTTGACTGACTTTTTCAATCTTGTTTTTATGCGCTGCACATAGTTTCACAGCCAAGATTCTTTCGCGTCAGAACAAGAGGGTTTGTTTCGTTTCCTGGTACGGGAGCCAGTCTGCGTACGTGATGGCGTTTGGATACCAACGTTTGAT
>NZ_JAEAGP010000186.1 GCF_015999305.1 Erythrobacter sp. YJ-T3-07
TCCTCTGACTGCTCTCCAGCGCGGTGCAAACGTGCCCTCACCACGGTGGTTGGTCTACCCTCCTTATCGATGCCGTGAGAGAAGCTCTTCCCCATTCGCATCTGGGCCAGGAAATCCCTGGCTTCTTTCTTGTCCTTCTCAGTGGCCCCTTGCTGTTCCCGTAAGAGCATATACTCCTCACCATTAACCATGATATCATCATCAACCTTGGCGTCTTGCCTCCACTTCATAGTTGAGATTAGCATAACCAGGGCCTTCTGGACATCCCATTTTCTAGCTCGAAGAAAGCGCAAGACCAATTGGTCGGGATGATCCATCTTAATCATGGACCAAAGCGATGCTCGTATGCTCTCAGGCGACCGGTTCGCCAGGGTTTCTTGGAACACTTTGTTCTGGCCATACTTATCATCAGGGTCGTTGTCCTGGATACCGTCCAGGTGGGCTGATTTCTCTGTGGCACTGTCTTTGTCTTTCTTATCCTTCTTCTTGAAAAGACCCAACCGCTT
>NZ_JAEAGP010000187.1 GCF_015999305.1 Erythrobacter sp. YJ-T3-07
CCAAAAGACGCAAACCGATCAGTCCCACTCAGAGGCTATCTTGGTCAGTGAGTTCGCAATAACTTTAGACATCTGGAAGAAGGCTAACATTGAATTTCATGCAGACTACAACAGGAACTCTGTTGTGAAAGACATTACTCGCCAAGACTTTTTTAATGTCACTGGGTATTTCTACGGCGATGACCTCCTCGCAACCAAGCCTTGGAGATACTTCTCCAAGCTCTCCGCAGTGCCATCTGACTTGGCCAACTTGACCTCTCCCGTCGATGCCTACGTCAAATCCTTCTACTCGATGATCATGATTGACATGGGTTCCAACTCATCGACCCTGGCAACAGATCCCAACACGCTGCAGCTGTATACGCAAGATTTCCATAACATCACGTCACTGGGTATGTTTGGGCCTTTCACGTCGGACAAGTACCCCAAGTATGTTGTCGGAAGTAATCAGGAGACCAAAGAGCTGCTCCAAGTCAAACCTTCGACTATCTACACGCAGTACATCT
>NZ_JAEAGP010000188.1 GCF_015999305.1 Erythrobacter sp. YJ-T3-07
GCCTGCATTGGGAGCTGTCCATCAAGCTCCTGCTTGCGATTGTGCAATCTGGGGCTCAAGTGGCATCAAGCTTCCTACGCTGAGACCCAAATATACTCTATAGCCAATTTCCAAGGGGAAGGGAATTCTAGGAAGGCTTCAGCACCTGCCCTACACTCGACGAGACGACAAGCCAGGTGACCAAATCACCAAACACCTTCCGATCGCAACTCAGAGGCTCCCCCACCATCGAACAACCCCGCCGATTACCGGCAACCCACGATGCTTGCGCTTCAGCGATGAATACAATATTAGTTAGGAGCCTCACGAGAGCTCCTGCATGCCGTCCAGCATGTTTGGGGTCTTCGCATATGAAGGCGGGCGCACGACTGCCTCTGCGAGGTCAAACACAGCTTCGCGTCTCGGTCACGTCGCAAAAATGCCTCTTCGGTCGATATGCCTCGAACAATTCAGCTCCGACCGAGCCAGCAAAGGACGGACAGAAGACTGCGATTATACCACCCAAG
>NZ_JAEAGP010000189.1 GCF_015999305.1 Erythrobacter sp. YJ-T3-07
GCAACGCATTCAAGGCATTCGACTGATTGAACGACTGGCAGTCACAGCCCCGTCAGCCAGATTAAGCGAGCATTGGTGTTGACAGCACGTACTATGTACTGCACATGCACACAAACTGGATGTCTGCTAAAAGTAAACATCCATACTGGTACCTTTGTGCCTATCTACCTACTGTGTACCTCTTCTGCTGCTGTATGCTATTCATCTTGTTTTCCTTTCTTTTAACATTGAACATTCCCCAGCAGGCGTACCGTAAGAGGGGCAGAAGGAAGCAACACCAGTAAAGTCTGATGACAAACTTTCCGGTCCAGATTTCAGGGTCTTCTGAATCCCCTGGTACTTGGCCAACAAAACAATCTACCCTACGCTAAGCCAGCCCACTGCTTTGTTTACTTCCGTTTATCAACCTGGATATTCTTCCAAGTTATTCCCCATGAACCAGCACGATATGACCCTTTCTCCTGGGACGCGGTCAACACTCCACTACGAGCTGGAAGACAGTCTGG
>NZ_JAEAGP010000190.1 GCF_015999305.1 Erythrobacter sp. YJ-T3-07
GGAATGAACACCCAGATGAATACGCCATGACCAAGAGTATTTGTTTCGATCATATAAGGTCTAATTAGAATCAATTGTCAGCACTCGTTTCAAGAACAATTCTGTCCCCGTGATCGAGTTGTACGTTCCTGTCAGAGCATTGCATATAGAGCCGTGAACTTAGTTATAGACTGTGAATTCTTGGATGAGTAGCCCCATAATGCATTTCGACCTACCAAAGAGATAAACTTTGAGTAATAGTATACCAGCACTAAGCTTGATTATACATTGATCTGTGGGGGGCCAGGCATACATGGTTCAAGCTAGAGACCGCATACTCACAGGTCTCCGCAACTCTCTAGCCGTAGGATTGCAATTGAGTTTGATGTGCGTCTGGTCTTTTCAATTACTAATATTTAGTACAATACTACGCGTTTGAGAGTTGTTTTCACATGACTGTTGAGATGTCACTGCGACATACTTGAACACGGTGGGTGCCGACTTTGCATGCCCGGTGGTGAACGACA
>NZ_JAEAGP010000191.1 GCF_015999305.1 Erythrobacter sp. YJ-T3-07
TTTGTGTTCCTTGGCCCTACACCCAAGGACATTAGCAAGACCTATGGTGAGCTTACTGGCACTACCGCTATGCCTGCTGAGTTTGCGATCGGTTATCATCAGTGCCGCTGGAACTACGTTTCCGACGACGATGTCAAGGAGGTCGATCGTAAGATGGATAAGTTCAAGATTCCTTACGATGTCATCTGGCTCGATATCGAGTATACCGATGAGAAGAAGTACTTCACCTGGGATCCCAACATGTTCAAGGATCCTATCTCCATGGGTCAGCAGCTCGATGAGCACGGAAGAAAGCTTGTTACCATCATTGACCCCCATAGCAAGAACACCGGCAACTACCACGTCATTGATGAGCTCAAGTCTAAAAGCTTGGCTGTCAAGAACAACAAGGGTAATGATTTTGACGGTTGGTGTTGGCCAGGCTCTTCCATGTGGGTCGACTGCTTCAACCCTGCTGCAATCAAGTGGTGGACTTCACTGTTTAAGTATGATGCTTTCAAGGGCAC
>NZ_JAEAGP010000192.1 GCF_015999305.1 Erythrobacter sp. YJ-T3-07
ATGTATTCCAGCAACGACAATTCGGCTAGAGAATACCTGGTAGATGACCGAGATATTTTAATGATAGAAGAACTAGTCGTTTGTATGGTGTCTCGTATAATAATACTACGGCATCACGACCCCTGTCTACTTGAGTCTCTGCTCATTGCAGCAGGGACAAGACCCGCCCGGCTGAAAAGGTAGACATCGAGAGGATTGTCACTCTGATTGATATGTTTCACTTTGCAGAGCAGTCCAAAGAAACGAAATAAAGTCATTCCTCAATACCTATGTAGTAATGATATTCCTGTTTTCTCCATGTCTACCCCAGGCTACGAAGATCCGCATTTATACATCAAAGGCCAAGCATACTTCTCCAAAGCCTCCTCTCTTGGTCCAAAGCTATTTGATCATCCCGAGCACTACCAGGCAAGGCTCGCACGAAGCTTTGGGACAGTTCGGAACGGTTGATGGCAAGAGAGACAGCTGGTGACGAGACCTGCTGAAAACGTACAGGATTTTGTCT
>NZ_JAEAGP010000193.1 GCF_015999305.1 Erythrobacter sp. YJ-T3-07
GAGCGGAACGGAAACAAATGTGAAAGGGTCAAACAATGTTTCTGAGAAGCCTTGGGGAAACGTTCTTGAATATGTCAGAAGGGGGTGAATTAGAAAACGGAAGAAAGCAATAACAGATTTACGAGATGGTGATCTAATGTAATCGGCATCATGGTAGTATACGGCCTTCTGGGCGGTCAAAGACTCAAGCTGGAGGACGAAAGGTGGAGCCTAGTACCCTAACCTAGTGAGATAATAATAGCATTTGCATCTCATACTCTCAAGGCCATGCATGACAACAAGACTACTACAAATTCAGTTGGCAAGGAGGAAGCTTATAGCAGCGAAAAAGAGGGGCCGGAAACGACTCCCAGTCAGTATCCTATGTCTTTCCTAGCTGGAACGGCACTCCGGCTTGGTATCTGGGCCACAACGTGGACTGCTCACATATCGCGCAGTAATACCAGTGATCATGTGGGGTAATATCGTGGTGGTTGTAGTCGATGCAACCCTACGAGATATTCTT
>NZ_JAEAGP010000194.1 GCF_015999305.1 Erythrobacter sp. YJ-T3-07
GTTTCAAGCGACAGACTTCTTATGGGTCATCATGCCTTCTGATCAGATCATACTGATCCGAAAAGCTCTTGGGCTGCTCTTACCCTTGCTTGCGAGAATGGCCGTTCAACGCATAGCTGCCGTGTATCATAACTGGACATGGCGGGATAGAGCTCAAGCCAAGAACGTCGTCGTAATCGGTGGGTCTTTCGCGGGAATTCAGCTTGTCAAGCGGTTGGCGCAGACTTTGCCTACGGGATACAAGATAATATGGATCGAGAAGAATTCGCACTTCAATTACTCATTCGTCTTCCCTCGCTTCTCTGTTATGCCTAAATATGAGCACATGGCTTTCATCTCGTACGACGGGATAGTGCGTGGCGGGCCCGTTGGTATCGCCACACGCATCCAAGATACGGCTGTCGATATTACCGAGAAGCAGGTTCTATTCGGATCGGGGCGCAAGATCGACTATGCATATCTCGTCATCGCCACGGGTTCGTCGCAGCCGCTTCCAGTCCAAGTG
>NZ_JAEAGP010000195.1 GCF_015999305.1 Erythrobacter sp. YJ-T3-07
GTCAGCGCTGCCGGTCAAAACTACCGCGACTCTCGGCTTTCGTATGATTCTCGAGCTGAGGAATACATGTCGCATGGAAGCAGAGCCGGAAGTCCCTCTAAAAACTCCGTCAGCAGTCGCATTGAGCAGTTTGAGAAGCGCAACTCTCCTGCCTTGTCCAAACAAGCACAATCGACCGCATCACGCGAATTCGAAGAGTACGAGCTTGACCAATACGGGCGAAAGTACCCCAAGACCCAGAGCAGACATTCCCCTACAACGTCTTAGCAAGCTATTACCAATGCTGCGCTTAGCCGAGCCGCCGAAGCTGCCAAGATGAAGGCGCAACAGGCAGCATTAGCTTCTGAGGACCAAGAATGGGAAGGTGAAGGTGTTGCACGCAACAAGTCGTTTAAGGAGCGAGCAAAGGCAGACGGATTCCGATCCGACGCAACGCCTCGCCATAGTGTTGATCGTCTTTCTGAGAATTATGAGTTGGGAGCTAGTGGCCTACCTGACTCGGATG
>NZ_JAEAGP010000196.1 GCF_015999305.1 Erythrobacter sp. YJ-T3-07
CCGGATTCTTTCTGCCGAGTTAGCCGGTAATAGCCTCAGCATCGAATTGAAGATGCTGATGAGATGTTCCGAGGTCTCGTTGTCGTTCTTCTTCATAAATAGCGTGAAGAGGTTCTTCAGGCCACCTGCTTCCACTACTTTAGTGCACACTTCGGCACCGGTTGGACCGCCGGCAGCATGATCTAGCAGTCTGAGGGAGGCGGTCTTGCTCATCTTGCCCTCCTTCAGCATGATTAAGCACAACTCGGTGCCCTCGGCTTCCACAAATTTGGATTTGCCCTCGGCTTCATCTGCTATGCATGTAAGGGCCTCAAACAGATTTTCCATGTACTCTTCCTCTTCGCTCCCCTTTTCAGGGTCCCGTCTCCGATATGGCGCGATCAACTGTAGCATGCTATCCACGGCGTCCAGGGCGGACAGCTTCCGGCGATTCTTGGAACTCGACTGCACCAGAATTGCTAGTATCTCGGCTGAGTACTGCTTATTCTGACTGACCACGCTTTCC
>NZ_JAEAGP010000197.1 GCF_015999305.1 Erythrobacter sp. YJ-T3-07
TGGGAAAATACTATGGATATGGGCATGGGCAAAATGGGATATCTATGGAGGTACAATATGTACAGATGAGGGGACAGCTTTCCGTCCACTTCAGTCTCTACTGTATGCGTGTATTACCGTTTGGCCGTGCTACCGTGCAGGCCATAATTCACTTTACAGGATATATCCAACGAATGGGCCATGGTCGCTCCAATCGACAGCCGAATACTGAACATACATACTGTAATAAATGGGCGAGATCTTGGTGCATGTGGTTTCTCAGCTTGTCGTGCAGCAAGCGGCCACGCTAAAAAATAAGGCACACCAGCACCTGCAGCTCTCACTTTTGACATGAATGTACGTTTGTAGGTACTTTATTATTAGGCTTGAAGGCACCAAAACCGGGGATCAGAATCCAAACCCAGATCTGGGTCTTCTGGATATGTTTCAGTCCAAAATTCCTCCGACTACTCTCTGGGGGCTTGTTGTTGTTACATCAGTCTTGCACGTCTGCATCTCAGGAAT
>NZ_JAEAGP010000198.1 GCF_015999305.1 Erythrobacter sp. YJ-T3-07
AAGGGACGAAGAAGGGGCAAGCCGGCGTTCGGCGATGAATATCAAAGGCATGATTTTATGAGAAGCCCGGTTTATGTGCTCCAGTTGTATTGTCGTCATGTACCACCTCTCCTGAAGACCCCTCTACCCCTTCCTAGTCCGAATCCACCAGGCTTTACTGTAGACTTTCCCCTCGCCTTAGCCTCTACAAGATGATTAGCTTCCCACTCCTCATCTGCAATGTAGGCTACCGTTGCGGCCTCGAGATCGTAGTCGGTTTGTTTGAGATACAAGACGGCAACATCATATTCTGAAACTTTGCACGCGACCATGAACCGACGGATCTTACCCTTACGGAGCTCTTCTTCCTCGCCCTCAACAGGCCTTGGCGACAAGCTCACACCACCCTTGTAGAATTCGCCAGGCACGATGATGGTCTTTCGCCCGAGGAGGAGATGGTCCGAGGTTATATTGTTGGCGCGGCGCAGGACACCCGCCGGGACACCATATCGCAACGACAGGGAG
>NZ_JAEAGP010000199.1 GCF_015999305.1 Erythrobacter sp. YJ-T3-07
CTAGGTACATATGATTTCAACACCAAATAGGGTGTGTGGGGATATACTTATATACTCCTACCTACGAGATAAGAAGACCCACAAGCGTTGGATGATTGTGCAAGAGATCGTCAGGAACCGGCAGGCCAACGGTTTCATCTGACAGTTCATTCACATACTTTGGCGCCGAGGGAAGTGCAGGAGTGATCAAACGTTACTAAGATATAGTTAAGTAGTTTAGCAGATAATCTAAATACCCATCGTTAGATCCATGTGTTGACTTGGGACAACTGCTGTGCTTGGCTGATATGGAGCCCGCCGATATTGCAGTGAGGAGACGTCATAGCTTTCCCCAGCTCCCAAGTTCCCACGCCGAGCTGTGACCTTTGGCAAGCCAAAACAGGTTATGAATACACAAAGTGGGGAGCGTCCGACTCCTCCAATTGGACTGCGAGATGAAATGCTCGTTGGTTTTGTAAGTTGGTGTCGTTTTTCCAATTGAAGCTGTACTTACTTGTAAATCAC
>NZ_JAEAGP010000200.1 GCF_015999305.1 Erythrobacter sp. YJ-T3-07
GCAGAGGAAGGCGAAAAACGCAAGATCTTTGTCGGCCACCTAGCAGGCGCGACAAACCAGCTCGAGCTATTTGGGAGAACCTTTGAATCTTTCACTACCGACATGGTAGCTGTGGAAGCCGAGACATTCGGTGGTAAAACGGGTGAGTCTATCACCTGCCTCTGCGTCAGGGGCTTCGGCTGGACAAACAAGGACGTGAATGACTTTCATAACGTGGTCTCGCGGAGGTTGCGGAGACAATACCAGCCCTGGAGACTTTGCTACGATCTTCGGGCTGTACGCTCCGCAGGCGTAGCCTCCCCAACGTATCTATACAGCACCCAGTCAGACGAGTTCCACGACGGTATTGACACACTTTGCGAAACACTGCTGCAAACGACCCACCATGGCTTGTCATGGACTTCCACAATTGGTGGTATAGTAGAGATTGACCATAGATTGTTCGCGTTAACCACACGCCAAATAAATAGCAAGCAACAAATCACTAAAAGCCAGTGATTTCT
>NZ_JAEAGP010000201.1 GCF_015999305.1 Erythrobacter sp. YJ-T3-07
GAAGATTTTGTCTGGACTGACCAGCGAGCCTTTGCGCTTTGGATGAAGAATCCATTGCATTGTCGAGTAAAGCCTGTGGCTCGATGATAGAGTTCATGTGGCATTGGGTTTATGCTTAAACAAGGGTTCACCCATAAGTTGGAAAGGATGGCGGTGGCTCAGCTTGCATGTGGAGGTCTTTGTGTAACCTCGATGTGCAGGCCGGTATAACAATCCTGTATGCTGTGCCTATTCATCACTTGGCGAGTGAAATCTCAACCAACGGTGTAAATCTTTTCCTCTTTACTCAGGGTTATCCACGGCCAACATCCAGCGGCATTTTGCATTGGTGGAGATGTGGGGGTAACATTACCTACGACTTCACATTTCACCCAGGATCAGACGAGGATCAGGCTCTTGGGCTAAAACGAATTCTGATAATTTATAGCCCCCAGACTTTCGTCACTGGACTAAGAGAGGTCTTGTGTTGTTGTTTGTTGTACACAAGAAGGGTTGAATGGGGT
>NZ_JAEAGP010000202.1 GCF_015999305.1 Erythrobacter sp. YJ-T3-07
GTGCATACGGCGTTTGGGCTTGGTGATACCTGGACAAAAGTAGAGCCTGCAATCGGTGAGATTGTCTGCAACATGTGAGTCGATTGACGTCGAGATTTCTGCTTGAAATTGACTGGTATCTCTAGCGGTGATCTCTTGATGTCATGGAGTGACGACAGATTTAAATCAACATTCCATCGTGTCAAAACGCCGTATGCACTTCTCGTCCAGGACAAATCTCCAGGCCGCTCTGCCCGGGTCTCTGGAAGAGCAAAGTCAAGAAATCCCAATCAGCGTGTGCACCAGCACGGCAATAATCTTTAGGCGTCGGTACTGTAGGATCGACGGCAAAGTAATGCAGAGCCCTCAGTACGGTTTGGATGTTCGGCCTCGATATATCGTGCGCCTGGATAAAATAATTGTCCTCGAAGCCTAAACCGCGAGCAAAGCACACCATGAGCTTCTCCGACACTTTCTGGGCCTTGCCCATGAATGCCAGACTCTGTTCCTTGAATCCTGGAATG
>NZ_JAEAGP010000203.1 GCF_015999305.1 Erythrobacter sp. YJ-T3-07
GTTCTTTCTCCTCAAAGTAGAGTACGGCTTGCTCTCCGAAGGGGATATACTCGGAGAAAAAGTCGTTAAAGTTGTCGTTAATGCGCGAGTACCAAATACCACCACCAAAAGCAAGCCCTCCTAAAAGAGTCAAAGTGATGATCAAGTTGCGGAGTCGGCGCAGGAATCCCTTCTTCTTCACGACAGGAGATCCCGTAGCAGCGACAGTAGGGCCTGTTGGGATAACCGTACTCTCGACAGGCCCGACCGAATCCTTGGAAACCTCTGGTGCGATGGAGTTTTCAGGCGCCACTGGAGTAGTCGTTGTATCGGGAGCTGGGGGCTCGAGGGGGATGTCCTGGGGCTTGACTGAGGACTTTGCAACGTCAGACTCGAGCTTCAGAACCGGAGCTTGGCTGGCGGCTGCAGTGTTTGTTTCGGCAGTTGGAAGCTTCATGGGTTTCGAGTCCTCTAATGAGATCTTCTTGTCGTCGGCGTAGAACCTCTGAGATCTCGGTTAGCTT
>NZ_JAEAGP010000204.1 GCF_015999305.1 Erythrobacter sp. YJ-T3-07
GCCCAATGATACCGCCGATATGACAGCGCGTCAGATAAAGAACAAGATCAACCCGAAAGTTGTCCTAGAGATTCGCATCGGCAAGGCCATGATCAGCAAAGGTCTTGACGTGATCGTCGAGGATATGGCATTTTCGGGCATCATGCGCCTCAAGATGAAGCTTCAGTTCCCCTTTCCGCATATTGAAAAGGTTGAAATGTGCTTCATGGAGCGGCCAAGCATTGACTACGTTTGTAAGCCATTGGGTGGTGAATCTTTTGGATTCGATATCAACTTTATTCCCTGTCTGGAAAGTTTCATCTTGGAGCAAATCCATGGCAACTTGGCACCTATGATGTACTACCCCAATGTTTTTCCAATTGAGGTTGCCAAGATGTTGGCTGGTACCCCTGTTGTTCAAGCTATTTGTGTTGTTGCTGTTACTTTACATGGTGCTCAGTGTCTCAAGAATCCCGACAACTTCTCTGGCAACCCAGATCCATATGTCTCCCTTACTCTCAAT
>NZ_JAEAGP010000205.1 GCF_015999305.1 Erythrobacter sp. YJ-T3-07
ACCACACGTTCTTAGTAAACCTCGACAAGATCCATGGTTACACCCGCTATCACAACATTTTCTAGAAGTCCTTGGTGTCATGGACATGCCGTCATTCGTGCTCGGACGTGTGAATCCGAGTAGGCAAATTTGGAAACGCATCACTGGAGCTGAGACAACCCCCAATGCACAGCTACTGACAGAAATGGAAGTCGTGACCGGGATGCCCAGAAGTATGCTGGATGTTTTTGATAGACTGGGAGAAGATGACAGCATAATGACTGAGAAACTGTTTTGGGAATGGAAAACACCTGACGATACGTCTCCACAACTTCATTACTGGCACAGTTGGCGATATGCTGGTATTCTGGAAACCCGCCGCCGACGAAAATGCTCGCGAGAAAAAACCACTGTGTCATCGGATGGTGAAGACGTCAATGACTCGGTCCAACATATCCCAAGCTCTAGAGAAATACTAGAACATCTCATGGGCGAATTGGAAGCCATGTACCAGAATCTCAA
>NZ_JAEAGP010000206.1 GCF_015999305.1 Erythrobacter sp. YJ-T3-07
CTGGTGGAAAAATAACGACGCGGAACTTACCATCAGCCGGATAGACGACTACAACTTTCGCTTTTATTACAATGATTACGATCCTGATTTTGGTGCCGGCGAATTAAAAGGTAAAGGCTATGTTATTGATCATGCCCTTTCCCAATTTGTTGTATTGGAACAAGCCACCACACCTAAATCTTATTTCGTTTATAAAATCGTTAGCATCCGGCCCAATACAGTTAAATTAAACGAATTGGATGAAGCTTTGGTACGTGACAGAAAGTTCAGTTCCCCAACGGCTTTTACCAAATTCATAAACGACAATTTGAGTTCCATTAGCGCTGCAAGCACCGAAACCTGGACCCGAACCCGCAGGTAAATACGATAGCATTAAGTAGCTACATAACTCAAACAAACACCATCAAAAAAAAGCGAATGCAGGTGCAGCAACCTGTCTCCGCCCTTTTTAAACTGCATTGATGCATGAAATGCATCGGGTATGTTGGAGGTAATGCCGGT
>NZ_JAEAGP010000207.1 GCF_015999305.1 Erythrobacter sp. YJ-T3-07
ATCAAATTTGAGCTGTGAGATTGTTTTATTTTTGTGGCGGAATGTGCTACACCTATTATGCCTTTGCCCTCAGCTTCATGCCGGTCAGTGTAAATCTAAGAGCCAACAAACAAGTGGCTGTGACCGTCACAATCGAGCCAGCCCATAGCTGGACGCCTAGATAGCTACCCGTTGCGTTGAGAATCGCACCTCCAATCGGTGTGCCGATCAAAGAGCCGACCGCATTCAGCACGGAGGACATTCCCAGCCTGGTTCCCAGGCGAGCAAGATCAGGAGTGAAACTAGTAAGCACCACTGCTGGAAGTGCGACAATGCCACCAGAGAAGAAGCCGAAAAAGGCAGCAAAGGCAATATTGCCCCATCCGGTAGTTGTGGCTATCCAGGCGAAGACGGTGATGGCGGTACACGATACAGAACAAAAGAGGGTTTGCACAGGCCCAATCTTGTTTGCGATGAGCGAGGGTGCCAGGCGCCCCAGGATAGATCACGCATTCACCACCG
>NZ_JAEAGP010000208.1 GCF_015999305.1 Erythrobacter sp. YJ-T3-07
GCCTGTTAAACTCTCATTGTATGAGTAGCTGTATATCTGTGCCCATTTCTCGGCTTCTGTTTTGAGATTAGCCGAGTATTTTCCACTTGCAGCTAATTCTGCTTCAAGCACTTTCGTGTGGTCTAATAAATCTTTGCGTGCAGCAGCGGCATTCGGTAGATATTTCTATAGAGTATGAGCAAGACAAGGGTACAAGGTTGTACAGTGTACCTACCGGTACCTGTCTGCCAGCTCTTAAAGCTCCGGACAGTACGTATAAGTTGGTCATGACGGTGGCAATAGCATCTCGGCGATAGCTCAAAAGTCGAGCTGCAGCTTCCGGGTTGTCTCGAACGAAGTGCGGATGGTAAAACAGGGAAGATTGACGGAGAGCAACAACATATTCGAAGAACCGCTCGCATGCGTCGATAAGCGCTGAATATGGTAATGGATCATATGGTGATCTCAGGCGAATTTCGTGTCTGGTCAATCCTAGCAGCTGCCGCAGTCTTACGAATCCT
>NZ_JAEAGP010000209.1 GCF_015999305.1 Erythrobacter sp. YJ-T3-07
ACTCCGTACGCCGATTGCTGCTATTACATACATATATAGAGCACCCGAGCAAGCAGTTCACAGCTTTGGGATTGCTCTTGGCACGGCTCTTGTAACCTCAATAATTGCGATTGAAGGAATCTTCACTTCGCCGACATTCGTTTAACCATCGTCTCACTTCACCACGTTCTTTTATTCCCTTCTTTTTTTGCTTCGTAAATCGACTTAACATGCACCATTCCTTTCGTTTACTTGGCATGGCTCTAGCGGCAGCAGCCGCCGCCACTGCCGCGACTATTGAAGATTTGTGCACAGTTTCTAATGTGCAAGCGGCTCTTCCCAGCAATGGAACTCTGCTGGGCATCAACTTAATTCCTTCTTCAGTCGCAACTAATATTGTTTACAACGCCACTGCCGAAGAGACCGAGAAGAAATACGACTACTGCAATGTGACGCTCAATTACCAACACACCGGCAAGAGCGACATTGTCAAGCTGAATTATCTTTTCCCCGCTCCCGA
>NZ_JAEAGP010000210.1 GCF_015999305.1 Erythrobacter sp. YJ-T3-07
AGGAAGCATCCGAATGCGCGCAACTATATCGTCATGTGCATTAGGTCGCCAGGGCAGGTGGAGTGGAAGTTCAATTGCAGCTCCAGGTGGCCCCATCTTTGAGTACATTGCAGGTGCGCCTCGGAGCAGGCGTTCCACTAAATGTTGGCAAGTCGGATGCACCTAGGCCAAGCCCCCGCGATCAGTACGAGTGCTGGAACCTACGCGCATGTGGCACATTGTTCGTATTCAATTCGTGAATTCCGAATATCTGCCCCGGAGCGAGTACGGTGAAGTAAGTGTAGTGAATTAGGTGGAAATTATTAGACCACTAGAATGCCACGAGTTTTGGCAAGATGCACTCGGATCAACAATGCATGTGCCAACACTGCACAGGTAGAAAACTGATACCATCTTCAAGTCAAAAGTGCACAATATAGGTAGGGTACTCTACGCCTAGGTGGGCTCATCATCGTCGACAGATATCCATGCTTCATCGCATCGACCGATATCCATTGCT
>NZ_JAEAGP010000211.1 GCF_015999305.1 Erythrobacter sp. YJ-T3-07
GCCACTCACGAGCCAGACTGGTCAAGCCTCGGAGAAGGCAAGTACTCCTTCACGTCCAAAGGCGAAGCTGAACGAGCGTGGTGGTTCATTCACGCTGTCCATGAAACGTTTGGGATTGAAGACCGAAAACAGCAAAGTGACATCGGAACCCACGATCAATAACCAGAGCGAGCCTGAACACGACAAAGCGCCACCAGTACCAAAGATTCCTAGAATTGTGGCCGACGCAGAGGCGAAGAGTGTCTCGGATGCTAGTTTCTGGTCCGCCGACGTTTCATTGTCTTCCGGTCCCAAAGGCATAATTTCTAATCGTACGGCAATCGCTCGCAAACCTTTGCCAATTCGAAAAAATTCGTTTGAAACTTCACAGGTCGAAGTGAAGACTGGCAAGAACGGCTACACATATCCAGAATTGCAACACTTGAAGTTAGGCTTTGAAGAAGTTACTATCAGCGTTACACATGCTGGCTCTTCTTCACCTGAAGATACTCTTACAGAG
>NZ_JAEAGP010000212.1 GCF_015999305.1 Erythrobacter sp. YJ-T3-07
CAAAAAGACAACATCCGTGGCTGGGACACGAAACGATTCTTTAGTTCCCCAAGGGAACATGGCGAATGATGATCGTCCAGGCCAGCTGTCTGCCTATGGCCCACGACACGACAATGATCATGCTGACATCACAAAGATTCGTATCCTGCCTACCACGAACGAGATTCTTGCCACTAGGCCACCATATGTCCCTGTGTATGATCCATCGACATGGCATTTCGAAGGCCTCCGGGGGCTCTTGGACCGACAGTTTCGACTGCTTAGAGAGGATAATCTGGGAGCAGTTCGTGATGCTGCCAAAACATATCTACAAGGTGGTTCATACAGCATCGGAATGCATCAGGTAAACAGTCTGCGGACCAATGAGTACAAGGTCCACAGTATCAAAGTCGCATATGATAGACGAGATGGTTTTGAACTTCAGCTTTCCGTTCGGCAGCCAATAGAGGTCGCCAATCGACGCACACCAGCCCACAGGCAACAGTGGTGGGTCGAAACT
>NZ_JAEAGP010000213.1 GCF_015999305.1 Erythrobacter sp. YJ-T3-07
GAATGTAACAAGTATATACGGGCTACTTTACGGACAAGCTATCAGCGTATTCTCAAGCTGTAGCAGAACCAATGACATTATGCCACCAAGCGTATAAACGGAAATCGTAACAGTGTTCAGTTGGTTCCAACTAAGCTGGACAACATGGTGTAGGTCTGAAATGATCTCCTCTAGACTAGAGAAAGTCAGGTGAGACTAACTGGCAGGTCCGGCAAGAAGTAGAAGAAAAAGAAAATTGACCACTTTTCGACAGTCCGCTGAAGGCAGTACACCAAGATTAAACAGGATAACTTAGACGCCATGGGTCCATCTACGAATAGCATAACACTGCCGTCGAGTTTGCTAGGTGGATCAAGTGTGAAGATTGCCCTAGTTTTGTCTGTTGCTCCTCATATTGGAACCATGCTCCAAAGGATATTTCACCCTGCTGGTCATCACTCGCCGTTTGCAACCACGATTTTTAAAGCAGCTTCCGGTCATGTACAGATTGGATCACAG
>NZ_JAEAGP010000214.1 GCF_015999305.1 Erythrobacter sp. YJ-T3-07
CTCCTCTCTCGCTGTCGCAGATACATCGCTTGCTGCCGTGGAAGTTCTCCTGCTGACTCTCGGTTCCTCCTCGTTGTGTTGGATACGCTCTGTAGCTGCACTTGTCCCATCTGTCCCTATTACTGTTCCCGGCATTATCGTAGATGATGAACTGAGTGCGGAAGCATTTTACGAGGAGTGTATTTCTTCCTGGCAAATTGTCGTATCAAGGAAGGGAAGGCGACGTGTGCTCACCGCGGATGGGGTTGCATTCGTGCCGAGTTGATGGTTGAATTCGACGAGGATCAAGTCACCTAAGGTTAGTTTAGTGTAGGTATGTACTGGAGGGAAGGAAAGTCCAGGTGTCGATAAGAAGCTCCAGGGGTAAACCTTATCGTCTGCAGGGGTTCGGGACGCTATTGCACAATGGGACCTCTCGCGGCAAGAGCATACGCAATTAACTGCATATGTACCTTGTAACCAACCTACAGTAGGGCTACATGAACCATGCCACAAAAT
>NZ_JAEAGP010000215.1 GCF_015999305.1 Erythrobacter sp. YJ-T3-07
GGATACCTGTATGGTTTAAGCTTTTTGTTCAATGGCGCATTCAGGATGGTGTTTGGCGAGGGTCATGGATTTAACACTCTTGAAGTGGGTTGCGCGTTCTTGGGCATCGCTATTGGCATTTCTATCGGTCCGTTCACCAATTTGTGGCAAGAAAGATACTATCAAAAACATCTGGCATCGTCAGGGTCTGCGGCAGTGCCAGAAGCAAGATTGCAATTGGCCATGGTGGCTGCAATTGGTATGTGCGTTCGAGCACAAGTGTGACCAAAGCTAACTCAGAGACAGTGTTTCCTATTTCATTGTGCTGGTTTGCATGGACCACTGACGCAAGTATTCCACCAATTGTACCAATAGTTGCGTCGGCGTTCTGGGGTTGGTCCTTCTATACCTTAATCCTCATGACGTTTCAGTACACGGAAGACGCATACAGGGTAGGTTGTGATCAACTGCTGATTTAAGTTATTACTAACGAGAAAGGTCTTTTCCGCGTCTGCGTTA